>CADAHD010000264.1:7490-10829 GCA_902787595.1 uncultured Lachnospiraceae bacterium | reverse complement strand
TTTTGCCAGGCTGTCATAAACCTCCCAGCCGGTTCCGTTGTAAGCAGCGTAGTGGTTTTCATCATCCTTATAAATAGCCCTTGCAACGGTATATGCCCCAAGCTCAGCAGTTATTGCAACCGTAGAAGGCCTTTCACCGTCGCGTTCATCATACAAAGGTCTCTGGTTCCATACCGTATCCGGTGTAAACTCATTATCATTGGAAGTATAGATATCCGAAAGTGACGCCTGTGTAGCAGCCAGAGCTGTCTGTCCTCTGGCGATCACCTGTTTTTTATGCGCATCATCAATAAAACCCAACATAAGAGGCACTGCAAGTGCAGCCAGCATGGCTATTATCAAAAGAACGACAATAAGCTCCACCAGGGTGAAGCCTTTTTGGTCTTTATTAAAAGCGTTTTGTCTTATCAGTCTCTTATCACACATCAGCGCACTCCTTTGCACTCAAGCCGTTAATAATTCCATTTTGTAAAAAACGCTATTTTTTATCATAATATTTTAGCACAAACAGCAGAGACGGTCAAACCTTGAACAGCTTGTCAATATTGCGCATATTTACTTCCGCTCTTCTGTCTCAGGAAGTTCCATACGCTGTTTCTAACGCCGCCCGTCATAGACTTACCGCACTTATTGGTTATTGCATAATACTGTACAAATACATCATTCTTCTTCATCTGATTGTCTTTAGGTTTAAATACAGCTTCCGGATCCCTCTTATCCTTTTCCGGATATTTAGTAGTCCACTGCTCGCCGTCATAAAAGATAGGTTTTGAATCTTTAGTCCTCATATACATAGCAATATAAACCGTATAAGACTTTCGCGGTTCCGTTTTCTCATATTTGCTTCTTCTTCCCAGACCTACTATCAGTATATAAGGATCCTCGTCCAGATCGGCAAGTATGCCTTTTGCAAAATCCGTTTTCGATGCATCACAGTCGCCATTGTCATTATCCCCATAAAAGCCGGGTATTATGGTAGGGCCATTCTGATGATTGCCATCTATATACTCCCCCGCCCCCTGTCCTTCAAGCCTGAAAGCATAGTATTCGGCAACCTTTGCCTGCGTGGCATTTATTGCATTGCGTGCCCATATAAGATCCTCTTTAGTACGGGCATCATCAATATAGCCTAAAAGCGCAGGCACCAGCACCGCTGCCAGAATAGCCAGTATTACCAGCACCACTATAAGCTCTACAAGCGTAAAACCCTTATTGTTCTCTTTTCGTGCTTTCATGATCATCACCTTAGGATTTATAACATCATCATCTATTATTATATCGGATATTATATACCTTATCTGAAGTTTTTTGCAGATTTTTAAACATAACAAACAAGTTTCAAAAAACCCTTGACAATAATCCCCAATAATAGTATTATACCTATGTTGCGCAGGAATGGCGGAATTGGCAGACGCGCACGGTTCAGGTCCGTGTGAAAGCAATTTCATGAGGGTTCAAGTCCCTCTTCCTGCACGGTAGCTCCTCAGTAAGAGGAGCTTTTTTATTTCCACCGCCCCCTTTAACAGCACCTCTGTTTCAGTGCGCCCGCTTCGTTTCTGCGGGCATATAGCGGCAAATAATCTTTATATAGACTTTCCCGGCCAAAAATGGTAAAATATCATACTATATATAAGAAGAAACACATGGAGGCAAAGACCATGGACTATTCCCGTGAGGGTATCAAAAGAAAACAGCGCGCGCTATGCTCACGCGGCACCAAGTTTAAAAAAATGCTGGGCATCAATGTTATAAAGGCATTTCTTGTCTGCGCTTTTGCAGCTGCCATTATAGGCACCTGCCTTGGCATAGGCATGTTCAAGGGCATACTGGCTTCGACGCCGGATATATCCACCATCGATGTTACGCCCACCGGCTACGCCACCAACCTTTACGACTGCGAAGGCCATCTCCTCACCAAGCTGGTAGCGGAGAATTCAAACCGTACTTATGTCAGCATGGACAAGATACCTTCCGATATGGCAAATGCATTTGTTGCTATAGAGGATGAACGCTTTTATCTTCACAATGGTATTGATATCCAGGGTATCATCCGTGCCGCTTCCACCGGCATAAAGAACAAGTTCAAATTCAATCAGGGCGGAAGTACCATCACCCAGCAGCTCATCAAGAATAATGTGTTCACAAACTTTTCCAAAGAAGAAGGTTTCGAAAAATATAAGCGTAAAGTCCAGGAACAGGCTCTGGCTATAGAGCTCGAAAAGCGTCTCAGCAAAGAGGAGATACTGGAACTCTATATGAACACGGTTAACCTGGGGCACAATACGCTTGGCGTGCAGGCAGCATCCATGCGCTATTTCGGAAAGCCCGTATATGAGCTGAATCTTTCCGAATGCGCCACCATCGCCGGCATCACCCAGAACCCTTCCGCAAACGATCCCATCACGCATCCCACGACCAACGCCGAAAAGAGAAAGCGCGTGCTCACAAAGATGCTTGAGAACGGATATATCGACCAGGCCGCCTATGATGAGGCTCTTGCCGATGATGTTTACGCACGCATAACCGAAACAAACGTGCAGGCTGTAAAAGAAGATGTTTATTCCTACTTTGAAGATGCCGTCATCGAAGAAGTGGCAAGAGACCTGACAGCCAAGTATGTGGAAGAAGGTTATACTGAGACCCAGGCTTCTTCAAAAGCATATAATCTGCTCTACAGCGGCGGTCTTTCGATCTACACCACTCAGGATTCACAGATACAGTCCACAGTGGACGCCATTTATCTGGATGAAGCAAATTATCCCGATAACACCCACTGGTATCTGACCTACCGTCTGTCCATACAGCATCCCAACGGTGAGACGCAGAATTTCTCATCCGAGATGTACAAATCCTATTACAAACAGCAGAATTCAAACTTCAACATGATCTATGCTTCCCAGGATGAAGCTTATGATGCCATAAGAGCTTACCAGGAAGCTGTCATGGAAGAAGGCGACGAGATAATAGCCGAAAAGATCAACTTAACTCCCCAGCCTCAGGTTTCGATCACCATAGAAGACCAGTACACAGGTCATGTACTGGCCATGGTGGGCGGCCGCGGCGTAAAGGAAACCAGCCGTTCGCTAAACCGTGCTTATGCTACCACGCGTCAGCCCGGTTCCTGCTTCAAGGTAGTATCCACCTACGCTCCGGCACTCGACTCTGCCGGCATAACGCTTGCTACAGTCTTTGAAGACGAGCCCTTCAACTACATCAACGGCAAACCCGTTAAGAACTGGTACGGCACCAGTACCTTTAAGGGTGCCTGCACAGTGCGTTACGCCATAGAGCAGTCCCTGGATGAATCAGGAAAAACCGGACCGAGGTTACCTCTATCAG
>CADAHD010000264.1:0-7448 GCA_902787595.1 uncultured Lachnospiraceae bacterium | reverse complement strand
TCAGTCCACAGCTGGGCTTTGATTACCTCTTAAAGTTTGGTTTTACCACTCTCGTTGAAAGAAGGGTCACCGAAGACGGCAGGGTCGTCAACGATGTGCACCAGGCTCTGGCTCTGGGTGGTATCACCGACGGCGTTACCAATATGGAACTTAACGCCGCATACGCCACTATCGCAAACGGCGGCATGTATATGCAGCCCATACTTTATACAAAGATCGTTGATCACGACGGAAAGGTCCTGATAGACAATAACCAGAAACAGGAACAGCATCGCGTTATCAAGGAAACTACTGCATTCCTGTTAACAGACGCAATGGTCGATGTTGTTACAAAGGGTACCGGTGGCGGCGTAAACTTCGGCAACATGGCCATAGCCGGAAAAACGGGTACCACCTCAAGCTATAAAGATGTGTGGTTTGCAGGATATACTCCCTACTACACCGCTACTACCTGGACCGGATATGATAACAACGCCGACCTGCCTTCCAGCGACCGCAACCTTTCAAAGTCCATGTGGAAGACAGTTATGAAAAAACTGCACGAGAATCTTGAATACAAATCATTTGAAGTACCGAACGGAATAACATCTGCCACCATATGTTCGGCCTCCGGCAAACTGCCTAATCCCGAACTGTGCAGCGGCTGTTTAAGGACCGAATATTTTGCTGAGGGCACCATCCCCACAGAAACCTGCAGCCTCCATTATTCCGGACTTGTATGCGCCGCTACGGGACTTCCTGCAGACAGCATGTGTCCTTTCAAAGTTCCCGGCGTGCTGACCCTGCCTACGCAGACCCAGGAACCTGCAATACTTCATACAGGAGTGAATGCCGGTACGGCTACGCCATCCTCCTGCCCGCATACGCCCGAGTTCTTTGCCGATCCGAATTACCATCAGATATTGGAAGAGCAATTAGCAATACTGGCAGAACAGGGATTTGAATTCTCACTGGAAGGGTATTGATACTAAAGAAAAAACCGGGGCCACCCCGGTTTTTTCTTTTGCTCAGCTAAAACCAAGGGGACGGCCCCCCTTAGTTTTTAATCCAGATTCGGTACTTCCGATCTGTCTGCCGGTGTGTATTCACCACCCGACATATAATAGAAATCAAGGTATTCTCCAAAGATAAATCCTATACTTCCTTTGTATTCTACCTCTACCCAACCGTTGGCGTGATTGCCTATTACCTTATACTCATCGCCTTCGGCCGCCATACCCATTACATCGTTGTCAGTGCCGGCTCCCTTACGGATATTTACGCCATCAGCATTGCAGCGCGCCAGCAGATCGGCCTTTACTTCCTCCGTCGGCTCCTCAGGTTCCTCCGGTTTTTCATCGGGCACTGTAGGCTCAGTCTGCACTACAGGCGGCGTTTCCACCTGCGTCTCATGTGCTTCCATCGGCGCCTCGCCTCTCTTTACTATCAGGATGATCAGCAGGATTATGGTGATCAGCAGCAATACTATGAACGCATCCAAAACTATGCTTAATGTCTTCTTTCTCATTTTCCCTGTTATAGCACCTCTCTTTCCGAATCACGGGCCATGATCAGCACCCTGCGCTTACCCATGTCCTCGTAATAATGCATGCCGTACATGAAAAGCCTGTATTCGCCGTCTCCCATGCTCCGTCTGAAGAACATGTGTGAAACTGTTTTTCCGGCCGCATAAGCATCATCCAGATTTTCCTTCGAAAGCGCCATCAAGAACAGCGGCAGGTCATCGGGATGTATGGGCACCTGTTTCTTAAATTGCTCCGAATGAAGCTCTCCGTCCCAGCTCTTTTCACGCTGAAGCCGCTCTCCGTTAAACTGCAGCCTGTATATCAGGTCCGTATCAATATCATATTCATACATGTAATCGTAATCGGCCAGCAATACTGCATTGTACAAAAGCGAAAGCTCTCTCTGCACCATTACATCCGTGTAATCCTCAAATATCAGTATAGCCTCGGCATGTCCCTTTTCGTCGGAAAGCGGATATATATGCAGACGTATCCAGGTGTCTTCCACGGTACGGTATACATACTCATGTCTGGTATGATCCCCCGGATTTTCCAGGAGCTTGGCTCTGGATATGCTGTTCTTAAATACGTCCCTGTACTGTTCCAGCACATACGCCTTTGCATAATGATCCATAGCCTCGTCTATGCTCTTAAACTGTTTTTCTATATAGCGGTATTCCTGTGGGATCTGTATCGAATGATAAGTACCCTTGACCAGGTCCACAAAATACACCGATCTGTAACGCGCCGAGAGCACATCAACAATGATGTTCTTCTCATTTCTTTCCGCCTCAACGCGCTTATTCTCCGTAATATCCATAAAGCTGAGCACACACTTGCCTTCCATGCCCTGCATATAAGGCGGCATAAAAGCAGTCACGCTCATCCAGCTTTCGCCTTCATTTATCGCCGACGAATACTCGCGCACCACATTATCCACATCACCCTCAAGCGCTTCCGCCAGCGCCTTTGCGGAAAAGGTCGCCGCCAGATCCCTCTTCTGCCCTCCGTCGGGTATGAATTCCGATACTATCTGCAAAAGCGTATCGTAATTTCCCTCCTTTGGCGTACCGAACAGCAGGGCATCCTCCTTCACGGTGGAATACTCATTATTGACCATATCTATCAGATAGATCGATCTGTACGCATTGCTCAGCGAACTGAGTATCGCCTCGTTTACCTTTTCTCTCTCATTAAGGGAAATCTCACCCTGAACATCCCTTTCGGTACAGACTATCTTTCCCTTTAGCGCATCATGTCTGATAAAGCGCAGCTCTACCCAGCGGTATTCATCCCCGCGGCTCTGTCTGTACTGGAAAGCATAATCACCTCTTTCCATCTTGCTGCGCACTGCCACAGGATCCAGGAAATTCCTGAGCTGCTCCCTGTCATCGGGATGAGCCAGCGCCTCTATCATATCCCTTTTCCATTCATCAAAGCTCACGGGATGATAATATACGGCGCGGAAGTGGCCCTCGCCGCCATCCACAGGCTTGATAAGGGTGGTCACTTCGCCCTTCATCATATCGATGAGATATATATGTCTGTAATTCCTGCCCAGAAGATTGAATATCTTGTCCCTTTCTTCCTCTTCCTTATCATCAACATGCGCGGTGATCAGAAAAGAATAGGCAAGGATCCCCTGACTCCAGACCACTTTTGATACGGTAACATTTCTCCGCTTTCCGAATGCTGACTGCTCTACCACATAGCGGTAAGTGCCGCCTTCGTTGCAGCGTATATTTGCCTTACGATAGTCTTCCATATCCCACACCTGGGATACCGGTGATCCTGTATGGGCATTGGTAAGAACGGTAACAAGATGATTGCAGTAAAGCAGGGTCTGATCGCGTCCGCTTACCACAAAGACGGCCACGTCATCCGCATTATCCAAAACATTCATCATGCCCCAGAATTCTTTAAGATCTTTCATATCAGCCCTTTCTCTTCAGAACTTCCTTAACATAATCCCAGCAGCGGCCAACACTTGCTATGTTCAGTTTTTCATTTACGGTATGTATGTCCTGCATGTCAGGACCTATGGATACGGCATCGAAGCCTTCGATCTTCTTTGCCAGCACTCCGCACTCGAGTCCCGCATGTATCACTTCCACAACGGGCTCTCTGCCGTACATTTCCTTAAATACCGCCACCATTTTATCACGAAGCGGCGAATCTTCCCTGTATTCCCATTCGGGATACGAAGAGGACACTTCGCTTTCCGCCCCAAAACTGCCGGCTATCTCTACAACCCTCAAAGGTTGCATCTATATGCTCTTCCCTGCTCTTTAATACGCCCAGGTTAAGCGAGGTTTCCACCAGTCCTTCAACCGTGCCGCTCATCGCCTGCACGCCGTCCGGCTCACATATTATAAAGGCAGCAAAGCGCTTGGTCTGCTCCGCATCCGCGAATGCCGGTCCGGTCTGATCCATAGGTGAGAGTATCAGCTCCATATCATCATCCTTGCCGTGATACTCATGCCTTATCTCTTCCTTCAGGCGCTCAAACTCATCTATAACCTCAAACTGCCTTTCAACAGGCACGGATATCTCCGCGCTCGCTTCATTTGCTATGGCATTTGCTGCAGTGCCGCAGTTGATGGAATTCATGGTCACGCCCAGATCCGCCAGGCGGTACAGTATCCTTGCAGCTATCCTGCAGGCGTTTGCCCTGCCCTTATGGATCATCTGGCCGGAATGTCCTCCCTGCAGCCCTTTGATATGTATGGACGCCCTGTAGCTTTCGCTCTGAGGCGCTCCGTTCGTATCATAAGGATAATGGGCCACTACCCGCACTCCGCCGGCACAGCCCACCGTAAAAATCCCCTCATCTTCGGAATCCAGGTTCAAAAGCCTCTTTCCCTTAAGCAGCGACGTATCAAGGCCTACAGCCCCATCCATCCCCACTTCTTCATTCGTTGTGATCAAAAGCTCCAGCGCGGGATGCAGGATATTCTTATCCTTCATCAGGGCCATCATCATGGCTACCGCAATGCCGTCATCGCCGCCCAGGCTCGAATCTATCGCATATACCCACTCATCATCATGCGTAATCTTAAGGATATGCTTTTTCATGTCCACCGTTTTATCCGCGTGGACCGCGACCATATCCATATGTCCCTGCAATATCAGCACAGGCTCGTCCTCATAGCCTTCACTTGCAGGCATTCTGACGATGATGTTCTTTTCCTTATCCTGAATGCATTCAAAGCCCTGCGCTTCGGCGTAAGACTTAAGATGATCGCTTATAGCATCTATATTATAAGAACCGTGCGGTATGCCGCATATCTCCTCAAAGGCGCCAAACACCTCCTGCGGATACAGTCCCTCTAGTTTTCCCACTTTTTTGTTTCCCCTTTATACTGTTAAGATCCTTCGCCGCGCTGCAGCTTAAGGATGACTGCCATTCTGCCCCATTATGATAAAAAAAAGTTATCGGGAAGCTGCAGCTCCGTTTCCGGGCCACAGTTCCAAATAACTCAGAAGTCAGACATTATATATGTTATGCGATCTTGCTCTTTGCAAGCTCAGCCAGAGCGCTGAAGCCCTCTGCATCGTTAACTGCCATCTCGGACAGCATCTTGCGGTTGATATCAACCTCAGCAAGCTTAAGTCCATACATGAACTTGCTGTAGGAAAGTCCGTTCATACGAGCTGCTGCATTGATACGTGCAATCCAAAGCTGACGGAACTGACGCTTTCTCTCCTTACGACCTGCATATGCAGATGCAAGTGCGCGCATCACTGACTGCTTAGCTACGCGATACTGCTTTGAACGGGCGCCTCTGTATCCCTTTGCAAGCTTTAATACTCTGTTATGTCTCTTCTTTGCGTTAACGCCACCTTTAATCCTGGCCATTTCTTATTTACCTCCGATCTTTTTTTCGTAAATCCGCACAAGATCAAATGTACGGAAGGATCTTCTTCATGTTCTTTGCATTAGTAGGATCAGTTACGATATCCTGGCGAAGATTTCTCTTAGTCTTAGTGGACTTCTTTGTCAGAATGTGGCGCTTGTACGCCTTGTTGCGGATGAGCTTGCCGGTACCGGATACCTTAAATCTCTTAGCCGCGCTTCTGCTTGTTTTCATCTTAGGCATTTCTTTTTCCTCCTGTTTACCTTCTATTGCATAAGGGTGTTTTGACCACCCGTTTTGCATCCTATTACTGCTTTTTTGCCGCCAGGAACATTGTCATTGCCCTGCCTTCAACCTTGGGTGCTTTTTCTACAGTCGCAACCTCTGCCAGTTCTGCTGCGATATCATCAAGTATATGCTTTGAATTGGCCATATGCGCCATCTCACGGCCTCTGAACCTGAGGGTCATCTTAACTCTGTCGCCCTTTGCCAGGAATTTCTTTGCCGCGTTGATCTTTGTATTCAGATCATTTGTGTCGATATTGGGAGATAAGCGAATCTCCTTTACCTCCACGACATGCTGCTTTTTCTTTGCTTCCTTGTCCTTGCGCTTCTGCTCATAGCAGAACTTGCCATAATCAACCACCCTGCATACGGGAGGCTTGGCACCCGGTGCGATCAGTACCAGATCCACCTCTGCTTCATCCGCTACACGCTGCGCATCCTGAATCGACATAACGCCCAGCTGTGCACCGTCCGGGCCTATGACACGCACTTCCTTTTCCCTGATCTGTCCGTTGATCAATAATTCGCTAATGGTCGTTTACCCCCTTGATCTGCTTAGCTAACAAAAAAGATACCGCCAGGCAGTATCTCACATAGTTTAATATATAAAAGATAAAACTTTCATATTCAAACGCCTGAAACTCATAAAGGTCGCAGGGTGAGAGCTCTTGCTCTGCTTGGCACCTTGATAAAATATCACACTTAGGTTCCTGAGTCAAGAACTTTTTTCTTAAAATATAATATGTAGAAAAGCATCACTCCCATATGTATCCAGCATAAGCCCTGTATGGAAAATGCCATCCACTCCCTGCCGTAGATCTCTGCCGCCTGAGGCCATATCCTGAGTACTTCCATAAGCAGCGCGGGTATTATCAATACCGGATCGGTAAATACCGTAAGCCATGCCAGCGTCGTGGTCATAGCCGCCGCTCCCATTCCCATGCCCGGCATGAACGCCGCCATTATAAAGGACGTAAGAAAAGCTATCCATATAAGTCTGTCCTTTTCAAAGCTGTACTTCCTGCGGCAGAATACCATAAAGAAGATCATCAGCATCGCGAGCGCCATTACAAACGCCAGCGGCAGATAAAACCAGAATCCCGCCGTCGAATCCTCCCTGATAAAGCCCCAGAAAGAAGGATATGCGTCGTACAGCTGACCTTTTACAAACCCCGCAGGCAGCCAGCCGGCCGCGCCCGGAACGGCAAAGCATCTTATAACGGCTGCCGCCACCGGCGCCACAAAGCCGAAAATGCTGAATTTTCCTTTATGCATATAAACAAAGGAAAAGAAAGGCAGGATAAGCAGCGCGTATGCGCTGATAAAACACGCCAGGCTAAACAGCGCAAAAGCCCACAGGTATTTTTCCTTTATGATAAAGGCCAGCGCCAGCACACAGAACGCGCACCACAATGCGTCCATTCTGCCATATACAGCCGACGCAAAAACATTGCCGGCCGAGAACAGCATTATCGAAAACGCGATCACGGCTTTGTGCTTTTCCCCTTTTCCGTATACCATGCGTATAAGTATATATGCGGCTGCTGCCGGAAGGATATCCGCAAAGACCATCAGCTTATTCAGACTATTGCCCTGAATGGCGGCATGCAGACCGCACAGCGGATAGCGCAGCAATATCGCGCAGGCGGTGAGCCCTGCCATCAGCAGGAGCTCCATATGCTTTTGCAGCCATATCAAAAGCTTCTTTTCAAATTCAGGCATTGCTCTCCTCCTTCCTTCTGCTAAAAAGCAGATACAGATACATGCCGTATATTATCAGCATGATAAAGGAAAGCTGCTG
>CADAHD010000263.1 GCA_902787595.1 uncultured Lachnospiraceae bacterium | reverse complement strand
GGTAAGGTGCAGTGTGTCGGATGACGGAGTGGGATGCGAAACGGTAAAAGACGGAATGGGTATATCCGGCATGAGGCAGAGGATACGTAACGCCGGCGGCAGCATTAATTTTGAGACGGAAGCAGGATTCAGTGTAAACATGCTGCTGCCTCTGAAGGGCGCTTGAGCATATATTACCTGTCTGACATATCTGCTATTGATGAGTGAGGCAGGACGGAAAGGATGAGCCAATGGAAAAGATAAAAGTGATGATAGCTGATGACAGTGATTTCGTACGGGATGGCATGAAGATCATTCTGGATGTTGATGATGATTTTGAGGTGCTGGGAACTGCAGCCAACGGGAGAGAGCTGATAAAACTGGCAGAAAATAACAGACCGGATGTGATACTGATGGATATACAGATGCCGGAAATGGATGGCATAGAGGCTACCAGGCATATCGTTGAACGTGATCTGGGAAAGGTATTGATACTCACTACCTTTGATGATGATGAACTGGTCCAGCAGGCGCTTAAAAACGGCGCAAAGGGCTATCTTATCAAAAACCACACACCGGAGCATTTAAAACAGATGATAAAATCTGTATATAACGGAACCGGCGTTATGGAGGAGAGTATCTTACAGACCCTGGCCGGAAGAGCCGGTAACACGGAAGACAGAACTCCACAGTCAGGCGGCTTTGATCCCTCGGGGTATTCCGAACGGGAGCTGGATATCGTAAGGGCAGTGGCCGAGGGACTTTCGAATAAAGAGATCGCAGCAAAGCTTTATATTTCCGAGGGAACCGTAAAGAACTATATTACAAATATCCTGGCTAAAGAAAATCTTTCTCACAGGACTGCGCTTGCCGTGTATTACCTTACCGGCAGGAAATGAAAAACCGGGGGGAAAACCGGGGGTCACAAGACGATCTTCCCACCTTTTAAGCGGCATTAGGTACCTCCCGCGATGCGGGTCCCTCCTGATGCCAAAAGGCGGGCCCCTTCTTGTGACTTGGACCGTCCCCGTGGTTCAGTTAATGGTTGACAAGAACGCGATGCAGTAGTAAAGTGTCAATATATTTTTTTTAGGAGCATTGTTAAGTGTTGGTTTTGAATTCCTCATATTCGCATATTATCATGATAGAGACTATGACCAAGCGTTATGGTCATGTTTTGATATTGGAAAGAGGATGAGGAAGAAGCGAAAAGACAGTTAAAGACTTAGTTTATAACCGCTTATCCGATTCCGGGTAAGCGGTTTTTTTACAACAAAAAGGAGGAGAGAAAAATGGATCTGATAATAATCCTGGGCAGTGGCGCAGTAGGGAAGATGACAGTGGGACAGGAGCTGATGAAGATCACGGATTTTCGTCTGTTTCATAATCATATTGCCATAGAGCCTGTGCTGGAGCTTTTCGGAAGATTTGAGCATGGTCTGGTCGAAAAGATCAGGGAGGACTGCTTTGAAGCTTTTTTAAAAACCGATTTTCAGGGAATGATCTTTACATATATGATGGCATTTGATCTGCCGTCGGAATGGGAATATATAAAAAGAGTTGCGGATCGTTTTGAGGCTACCGGCGGTACGGTATACTATGTGGAACTGGTAGCGGATCAGAAAGTCAGACTGGAAAGAAATAAGACCGAAAACCGTCTGCTCCACAAAGCTTCAAAACGTGATACGGTAATCTCTGATGACCGCATGACGCGCGAGGAAAGCAAATACCGCTTAGAAAGCCGTGAGGGAGAGGTGCCTTTTGAAAATTATATCAAGATTGATAATACAAATCTTGAGCCTTCTGAAGCAGCAAAGATGATAAAAGATCGTTTTGCGCTGCCGGATATGAGGGCAGACAGACTGATGCAGCAGATCTATCTCGAAGAGGTAAGAGAAGATGAACTGGAACAGCTGCACGCAATGCAGGTCGAGAGCTTTATGCCGTTGTATGAGGTATACCGGGATGAAGGATCGCCGGCACTTGAATCGATCGAGCGGATACGAAAGCGGGCGAAGGCCACAAACAGGAAGTATTACTTTATCTGTGTGTCCGGCGCCAGGGTTGGTGTGATAAATATAGGACACAAAGACCCGGATGAGCAAGATATGCGGCATTGCAAAAGGCATTTTCCATGCATCCCGAGATAAAGACATGGAAACTCGATACGATCAAGCAGGAGCCGCGAAACTGTCATCTGTATGAAAAATGCGGCTTTGTCCGTACCGGGCAGGAAGAGGTCGTGAATGAACGCCTGACTCTGGTATTCTATGAAAAACATGTGGGAGAATAAAGGAGGCGCATATGCGGTATTACAGAGTGCATACGGATGAGACGGCATGGATCACCAAACAGCCAAGAGGTTTGTTTACAGCAGTCGGCAAACTGGTGGATGCCGGGATGTTATCCGAAAAAGAAGAAAAAGATTATTGGAAGAACAGGGAATATTTTGAGAGGATCCTTCCGGTGCCGCCATATTATGAACAGGGTAATCCGGAGGGCGCCATTACCTGGTATAAGGATACAAAGGAAGCGAACCGGATCTTTCATGAGATGTCTTTTTACCGCAGGATGGCCGGAAAATACGGAAAGAAACTGTATTTATCGGAATGTGATGAGGTGCCTGGAAAGATCATCTACGAAGATGATACACAGATCGCAGTAACGCAGCAAAAAGATGATGTGAAGATCACGGTCAGCGAGCTTGTATGGCCGATCCGGGAGATCAATGAAAATGATATACAGGAATGCGTTGAACTCATTAAGAAAAGCTTCAAAACCGTGGCAGATCAATACGGCTTCACAGAAGAAAATGCACCAAGGTTTACGGCTTTTGCGACGAATGTGGAAAGACTCTGGTGGCAGCTTAACAGAGAGCATCGCCCTATGTATGGATATTACAGGGACGGCAGATTGGTCGGATATTATTCATTGTTGCTGCAGGATAACGGAGAATGCGAGCTGAACAATCTCTGCGTGGATCCTGAGTATCGTCATCAGAGTATCGGAGAAGAAGTGCTGCTGGATGCATTTGTTAGAGCAAGAGAGCTTGACTGCACAAAGATGAATATCGGGATCGTAGAAGAAAACACGGTCCTGCGAAAGTGGTATGAGAGTTACGGTTTTGTGCATACAAAAGCAGAAAAGTTTGATTTCTTTCCTTTTACCTGTGGGTATATGGAGAAAGAACTGCTATAATGAGTGTGCAGATAAAGCAAAGGGATCACCCGTTTGCCGGTTAGCCGCCGGAGGAACAATCCGGATGAGATCTATACCGGTGTAGCGCCGGGGAATAGGGTGGCAAAAGGATTGTATGAGTCTGCCGGATTTGCCGATACAGGATTCAGGGAATTCGGCATGGAAGAGATGTGTCTGAAATATTAAAGAGCAGATGAGAGGATATTGAACATGCAGATCGTAATGGCTGCAAAACAGGATAAAGATGAAATACTGAAATTGTATAAAGCGCAGCTGGGAAGAGAGTTCTGCCCGTGGACAGAGGGCTATCCAAGCGAAGAAACCATAGATATAGATCTGTCAAGAGATGCGTTATTTGTTATGAAAGAGGATGACAGGATCGTTGCGGCAATATCCTTAGAAGAAGATGAGGATGTTGACAGGCTGGAATGCTGGGATAAAGATCTGTCTCCGGCAGGTGAACCGGCGCGCCTTGCAGTGCTGCCCGAAATGCAGAACAGAGGACTGGCCAGGCAGATGCTGCAGCATGTAATGAAGATCCTGAAGGAAAGGGGATTTCAAAGCATTCGTTTTCTGGTGAACAAACATAACAAAAAGGCTATTGCATCCTATGCTGTCTTTGGTTTTTCGATAGTCGGAGAGTGCCATATGTACGAGCAGGATTTTCTTTGTTACGAAAAGGCGCTTGATCAAATACATGGAGAAAAAATATGAAGATCGTTAATCTTATCGAGAACACGGAAGGAAATCCTGACTGCGTAAGCGCTCACGGGCTTTCTTTTTATGTTGAGACAAAAAATCATAAACTGCTGTTGGATCTGGGGCCTTCGGAAGATACGCTTAAGAATGCAGCGGCATTAGGTATAAAACTATCTGATGTGGATACCATGATATTGAGCCACGGACATTATGATCATTCGGGAGGGATCATTCCGTTCACGAAGATAAATAATAAAGCGGCCATATACATGCAGGCTGCAGCAACAGATGCATATTTTGCCGATGACGGAAAAGATGCGCCTGAGAGGTATCGATACATAGGCATCGATCCGGATATTGAAAAACTGCCGCAGCTGAGATTTATAAGCGGTGATACCGTGATAGATGAAGAACTGGAACTGTTTACGATACAAAAAAGAAGCCATGAATTGCCCTTTACAAATAAGAGGCTTTTAGTACACAAAGGAAATGAATACATACGGGATGATTTCAGACATGAACACTATCTTGTGATACGGCAGGACGGAAAGTCGGTATTGATGTCGGGATGCGCGCATAACGGGATCCTGAGCATAATGGATGCCTATGTGGAAAAATACGGAAAAGCGCCTGATACCGTGATAAGCGGTTTTCATCTGATGAAGAAAACATCCTACCGGGAGGAAGAGATCCGGGAAATAGAGGATATCGCGAGGGAGCTGAATAAGTATCCCACAAGATTTTTTACCTGTCATTGTACAGGGGTAGATGCTTTTGATATCATGAAAACGATCATGGGTGAGAGACTTTCCTATGTGCATTCGGGAGAAGAAATATAATATCGAATGGAGATGGAGGTATACGTATGAGTGCAAAAGCTGTGCCGTCCGCTTTTCAGAGCAGAAAAGGAATTCTGACATATGGTCTTTCTTTTCCGGATACCTATCAGGAGGCGCCTTTTCATGATCAGAACTGGCAGCTGGTGCGGGTCCGCCCGGGTAAGAAGGCGTTTCTCTGGACCTATGAGATGGAAGGGCAGCTTTGGATCAATGTAAAGGTGGATCCGGAGTGGGGGCGCTTTTGGAGACAGAAATACAGATCTGTGATCCCCGGATATCACCAGAACAAGGATCACTGGAATACCATAATCCTGGATGGAAGTGTTCCGGATGAGGATGTAAAGCGGATGATCGCGGAGAGCTATGATCTGGTGACGGATACGCCGACGAAGCGGATCTATGAAGCAGTAAAAAAGATACCACGCGGTAAGGTTGCCACTTATGCGCAGGTCGCGGAGATGGCCGGTAATCCAAGGATGTGCCGTGCTGTGGGCAATGCTCTGCATCGGAATCCCGATCCCGATAATATACCCTGTTATCGTGTGGTTAATTCAAAAGGGGCGCTGGCGGATGAATTTGTTTTTGGCGGTGCCGGCGTGCAAAAACGCCTTCTGGAAGAGGACGGGATCGAAGTAACTGAAGATCGTGTCGATCTTAAAAAATATGGTATATGAATCAAAGAAGTCTGTTGACCGTGTTGTGGTCATCATGTAAAATTATACTGTCAGTATAAAAAATAATATCCCAATAGTAAGCGTAGTGTGTGGATATCTTTATTCCCCCGGAGTATGCTGTATACATAAATAATACGACGGAGGTGCGGGGTATGAAGCATACAAACAGTTTATTCAGACAATTAAGCGGACAATTGTTTTCACACAACAGGATCAGATTTGTCCTGGCATGCGTAGCAGCACTTTATTCGGGCTTTGGCGGGATAATAGTATCCTGGCTGCTTAAACAGCTGATAGATACTGCATCCGGTGTCGATGGAGCATTGTCTTTTAAAACGATCCTCTTACTTACCGGAGCAGATCTGCTGCTGTTTATCCTGTTTTTCCTTCTTGATCTGTATACACGTCCGGAATTCATCAGAAGGGCTGTTACCGCTTATAAGAACATGGCCTATGAAAAACTTATGCAGAAAGGGATCGCAAGTTTCAGGGATGAGAGTACCGCAGCATACAT
>CADAHD010000262.1 GCA_902787595.1 uncultured Lachnospiraceae bacterium | reverse complement strand
AGCCAAACGGAACCGGTGCCCGTGCCCCACCTGCATACAGAGCAGGAGTTATAAACAACCGCAGGCTTCCGCTGCTGAACACAGCCCCCTGCTTGCGCGCACTCCAAGCTTGTGTTAGAATGTATCGGCGAGGTGTTTGAATATGGAAAAATCTTATATCCCCAAGGGCATGAAGATCACCGGCGATGTGGTCAGCGACGGCGACCTGCATATCGCCGGGGAAGTGAACGGAAATGTCAGCATAGAGGGCGCCCTGGAGCTGAACGGTTCGGTAAAGGGCGACAATATTAAAGTAGGCAGCGTGGAACTGACCGAGGGCACGATACAGAGCGACATCGAATGCCGTGAGCATATAGGCATAGGCGATGGCGTAACCGTTATCGGTAACATCAAAGCCGGAAATGCCATAGTTAACGGCGCGGTAAAAGGTGATATAAATGTTGCGGAGAATCTGGCTGTCGGTTCTACGGCCGTGGTGGAAGGAGAAGTCTCCTGCAAGAACATAAATGTGGAACTGGGCGCTGTCTGCGATGTGAATCTTAAGCGGGGCGGTTCCGACAGTAAAGCGGCGGCCTTCTTTGCAGAGTATCTGAGGGGCAAGGAAGACGAATAGACGGATCAGGGTTTTCCGCAAAGGAAAGCCCTTTTTTACATCCGGGAAAGTGCAGTTATTTTTACGCGGATAGGTAAAAGTACTGGACTTATGAGCAATATGTGTGGTATAATCTCGCAGTGTGTGCCGTAAAGCGGCAGGAAATGTTAATTCAGGAGGAAAGATCGTAATGAACGTACAGTTGGAGAAGTTAGAACACAATATGGCTCTGCTGACCATCGAAGTGGCTGCTGAGGACTTTGAGGATGCAGTAGAGAGAGCTTACAAGAAGAATAAGAATAAGATAAATATGCCCGGCTTCCGCCGCGGAAAAGTCAGCCGTATGGTAATAGAGAAGATGTATGGTAAGGATTTCTTCTATGGTGATGCTGCAAATATCATCATCCCCGAAGAATGGGAGAAGGCATATGATGAGTGCGAAGAGGAGATAGTTTCCTCTCCCGAGATAGATGTTGTTACCCTTGAGGTTGGCAAGCCTTTTGTATTTACCGCAAAGGTAGCCCTTAATCCCAAGGCTACTCTTAAGAAGTATAAGGGACTTCAGGTAGAGAAGTTTGATACCGAAGTTACTGATGAAGATGTTGAGAACGAGATCAAGAAAGAGCTTGAAGCACAGTCCAGAATGGTGAGCGTTGAGCGCGAAGCAAAGGATGGCGATCAGGTAATACTTGATTATGAAGGTTTTGTAGACGGTGTCGCATTCGAAGGCGGCAAGGGTGAGAATCATCCCCTTACTCTGGGCAGCAATTCGTTCATCCCCGGTTTTGAAGAGCAGATCGTCGGCAAGAAGGCTGAAGAGGACTTCGATGTTAACGTTACCTTCCCCGAGGATTATCATGCTGAGGAGCTTAAGGGCAAGGCTGCAGTATTTAAGTGCCGTGTACATGAGATCAAGGAAAGACAGCTTCCCGAACTGGACGCTGATTTCGCTGATGAGAAGGGCTTTGACAGCGTAGATGAGTACAAGGCAGACCTGCGCAAGAAACTTGAAGAGCGTAAGGAAAAGGAAGCAAAGAATAAGAAGGAAGAGGCTGTAGTAGATAAGCTGGTAGAGCAGGCTGAAATGGATATTCCCGAGGCAATGATCAACACCGAGACTAAGAGATCGGTTGATGAGTATGCCCAGCAGCTCAGATATCAGGGACTCTCTCTTGAACAGTATTACATGTTCACCGGACTTACCGAAGAGAAACTGATGGAGCAGTCCAGACCCGGCATAGAGAAGCGCATTAAGGGCAGGATCGCTCTGGAAGCGGTAGCAGAGGCAGAGAAGATCGAAGCTACCGATGAGGATGTTGATAAGGAACTGGCTGATATGGCAGAGCAGTACAGAACTGATGTCGAGAAGCTTAAGGAGATGATGGGAGAGCCCGAGCTTAAGATGGTAAGAAAAGATATCCGCATCAGAAAAGCTCTTGATTTCGTAGTTGAAAAGGCAAAAGAAAAATAAAATGACCGATGATATCGGATGGAGGTTATGATGGAACATACTATTTATAACGATCTGGTACCTTATGTCGTTGAGCAGACCAGCCGCGGCGAGCGTACTTATGATATTTATTCAAGACTGTTAAAGGACAGGATCATATTCCTCGGTAATGAAGTTACGGAAGTTACCGCAAGCCTGGTAGTGGCTCAGCTTCTTTTCCTTGAGGCTGAGGATCCCGAGAAGGATATACAGCTGTATATCAATTCACCCGGCGGATCGGTTACCGCAGGCATGGCTATATACGATACCATGCAGTTCATCAAGTGTGATGTGTCCACTAACTGCATAGGTATGGCAGCCAGCATGGGAGCGTTCCTTCTGGCAGGCGGTACCAAGGGTAAGCGTTACGCGCTTCCCAATGCAGAGATAATGATCCATCAGCCTTTAGGCGGCGCAAAGGGTCAGGCTACAGAGATCGAGATAGCAGCAAAGCATATACTGCAGACCAAAGAAAAGTTAAACCGCATACTGGCAGAAAACTGCGGACAGCCTTATGACGTGATAGCTGCAGATACCGATCGTGATAACTGGAAGACAGCTGAAGAAGCAAAAGCATACGGTCTCATTGATGAGGTTATCTATAAGAGACCTGATGACAGCGAGAAAAAGGATAAATAATAATGGCAGGAAAGATGATTGATTCCAGAAAGGCAAAATGCTCTTTCTGCGGAAAGACCCCGGATATGGTGCACCGCATGATATCCGGGCCGGAAGGCATATATATCTGTGACGAGTGCGTTGGGATCTGCGCCGATATCATCGCGGAAGAGGACGAGTTCCCTTACGATGATGAGGAAAAGAGCGGAAATGTTGTTCCCGAGATAAACCTTTTAAAGCCCCAGCAGATAAAGGAATTCCTTGACGGCTATGTTATCGGTCAGGAGGAAGCCAAGAAGGTGCTTTCGGTGGCTGTTTACAACCACTACAAGCGTATCATGGCTCCTAAAAAGAAAGATGATGTGGAGCTGCAGAAGTCCAATATCATAATGGTGGGACCTACCGGATCGGGTAAGACCTATCTGGCGCAGTCACTGGCAAGGATACTGGGCGTGCCCTTTGCGATCGCTGATGCGACGACCCTCACAGAGGCAGGTTATGTGGGCGAGGATGTTGAAAACATACTTCTTAAGCTTATTCAGGCTGCCGATGATGATATAGAGAGAGCTCAGTATGGAATAGTTTATATCGATGAGATAGATAAGATCACCAAGAAGGGTGAGAATGTATCTATTACCAGAGATGTATCAGGTGAAGGCGTGCAGCAGGCCCTGCTCAAGATCGTTGAAGGTACGCTGGCTTCCGTTCCTCCTCAGGGCGGCAGAAAGCATCCCCAGCAGGAGCTTTTGCAGATAGATACCACAAATATACTTTTCATCTGCGGCGGAGCTTTTGACGGACTTGAGAAGATCATAGGCGACAGACTTAACAAAAAGGCTATAGGTTTTAAGGCAGAGCTGCAGTCAAAGAAGGAAGAGGATATCTCCAAGCTGCTTCATTCCGTGACGCCTCAGGATCTGATCAAATTTGGCCTGATCCCCGAGTTCGTAGGACGTCTGCCGGTGGGAGTAACACTGGACGGTCTGGACAGAGAGGCTATGATCAGGATACTGAAAGAGCCCAAGAACGCTCTTACCAAGCAGTACAAGCGCCTCTTTGAGATGGATGAAGTAGATCTTGAATTTGAAGATGCAGCCCTTGACGCGATAGCTGATAAGGCGATA
>CADAHD010000261.1:3841-4411 GCA_902787595.1 uncultured Lachnospiraceae bacterium | reverse complement strand
GTTTTATACAGAAACCGCCTTTACACGGCGGCATATAAGCAAAAGCCCTATGCCCTACAAGTAAAAATGCAGCTCCCAGATCACGCAAAAAGCAGTCAGCACGCCCACCGCAGCTGCGGCATAGCTCTTATAACGCGATGCAAAGAGCTTATCGACCGGCGGCTTTACCAGACAGATGAACAAAACTGACATAAGCCCGAATATGCCGCTGCTAATGGCTGATATCCTGTCCTGAAAAGTAAGCGGCCAGCCCGCATACGACCACAGACTCAGATGAAAACAGTACTCCAGTATATATGACGCCGCAAGTTCTATTACCGTTGTTACCAATGCGCTTCCCAGAAATAAGAGCAACGGATCCTTTACTTTCCTGAATATCGCAAGCAGCGTAAGCATTCCGAATCCGTAGATCGGACACATGGGCAGATGCAGGACTCCTCTGTCCACAAATACCCCAAGCCATATGCGGACGCATATGATCTCATAAAGCCAGCCTATAAAGGAAGCAAGCATGAACAGCAGAATATAACGTAAAAGCAGTGTTATAAATGATCCGTCTTTTTTCACCTC
>CADAHD010000261.1:0-3825 GCA_902787595.1 uncultured Lachnospiraceae bacterium | reverse complement strand
TCTTATATTTCAGCAGTATAAGTGAGCATATGATAAGGATCACCGGAAATACAGTCCCGGAAAGTATGCCCATTCTGAGGTCATCCGCGCATCTCTGTGAAACTGCGCCAACCAGAGCCGGCCCTGCCGCGCCGCCGCAGTCTCCTGCCAGCGCCAGGAAAGCAAACAGCGCTGTCCCTGCTCCTTCCAGTTTTTTAGACGAGATGCTGATGGATCCCGGCCACATGATGCCTACCGAAAAGCCGCAGAGCACGCAGCCGGCAAGTCCCATGATACTTATGTCTGACAGAGCAGCCAGCAGATAGCTTATAAGGCATAACAAACCTGAAATGAGCATAAAGACCGTCAGGTCCCACTTTCCTCCGTATTTACTGTAAAGTATCCTGCTGATACCCATAAATACCGCAAAGAGGCAGGGTCCTGCCAGATCCCCTATGCTCTTTGACACTCCCAGAGCCGATTCCACAAAGGTAGAAGCCCACTGCGCCATCGCTATCTCACAGGCTCCTGCGCATATCATAAGCACCACAAAGAGCCAGAAGAGCTTGTTCTTTAACAGCTCAGTCAGCTTCATGCCCTCACTGCCTTCTTCATTTATGGGAAGGATGGGACAGACGACAAAATTTATCACGTTAAACAGCGGCACGAGCGCCCACAGCACTGCCATTATCCTCCATCTGCCTATTCCGGCCAGATTAAAGAATACAGTTGATATCAATACTACCGCCACCGACCCCCAGCAGTAAAAGGAATGCAGCAGGCTCATCATTCCCGCTTTGTTCTCAAAAGGGCAGGCCTCGATGATCGGACTGCAGAGCACTTCGATCAGGCCACTGCCTATCGCATATATTATGGTACAGATGAGTATCCCGGCATACCGGTCCGGCATGATATCCGGCAGGAAAGACAGCAGTATAAGCCCTGTCCCCGCCGCCACTTCGGCTATGATGATGCTTCGTCTGTACCCCAGCTTATCCGCCAGCTTTACGCACAGAAGATCCACTATCAGCTGGGTAATAAAAAATACAGCCGATATCATTGCCAGTCTCTCCAGGGATATGCCGTAATCCCTGTGAAAACTCAAAAATAAAAGCGGCACGAAATTAGCCGTTATAGCCTGCGTTATGAAGCCCAGATAACAGGCGATCTTTGTCCTGTTGTATTTTTTCATCAAGGGGTATTATGCCACAGATCGCAATTCTTGAAAACTCTCTTTTGAAAAACGCGCCTGCTCTCCCGGTATTTCGGCCGCAAAAGATGTACCGCAGCCCCCTCACATCAGATTTCTGACATATAACATGCGCCCCCTGCGCGTTATAAATGGAATTTATCACCATTACTCAAAATATGTATTCTTCGCGCATGCATTTCGTCAAATTATACAAGTCTTTTTCGTTCACCCTTGATTTTTTTATAAATTTCAACTAAAATAGTGCTTAGAGTTTTATCTCAAAATCTATGATTAGCATACAAGGAGGTATTATGGCTAACAACAATGTACAAACCGGCGGATCATCCACATCAAAACTTAACATGCGCGTTACTTTGATCCTTTTTGCACTGATCCCTCTGATCATCACGTCACTCACCATCGGTATTATCTCTATCAGCAAAAGCAAAACTGAGATAAAATCCTATACCCATGACTCTCTGGTCCAGATCATCGATGCCATAGGTACTTCTTTTGATACCATGGTTGACAAGAATAAAGAATCCCTGCTGGCTTACTCCACTGCCCCGATCTTAAAGCAGTATCTGCATGATCCCGGCAATCCCGAGCTGGCTGCTGCTGCCCAGCAGTATACTCTCGATTACTTCGGAGCCCTCTCCGGATGGGAAGGCCTTTATCTTGCCGACTGGAACAGTCAGGTAATGACTCATCCCAACGTTCCCGTTATTGGCATGGTACTTCGTGAAGGCGAAAAACTCAGCAGCCTCCAGACTTCCATGACTTCTGCCCCGGATGGCGTATTTAACACAGGCATCATGACCAGCCCTGCATCAGGTCAGCTCATCATGTCAATGTACACTCCCATAATCGAAAACGGACAGCCCATCGGCTTCTGCGGCGGCGCTTTTTATGTCGGAAACATAGCCAATAGCATTGCAGATGTATCCGGCCTTAATCTCAGCAGCGCATATACTTATTTCGTAGACAAACAGGGCATCATGATCCACCATCCCGATGAGACCAAGATAGGCAATCCCGTCGAAAATACAGCTGTTAAGGGACTGGTTGAGGAGATCAACGCCGGCAAACATCCCGATCCCGAGATCATCGAATATGAATATAAGGGCAAGACCAAATACGCCGGTTATTACATAGGCGCAAATGAGCATTATATCGCAGTGCTTACAGCAGATGAAAGCGATGTTCTTTCAGGCGTGCACTCAATACAGCTGATGGTCATTATTACCTGCATCATCTGTATCATACTTTTCACGATTATCGCAATGATAATCGAGCGCCTGATATCCGTTCCTCTTATCGTCATCGCCAAGTCTCTTGACAGACTCAGCACAGGCGATGTAACAACAAACTGCTCAGCAGAATCCCACATAAAAGAAACTGTAAGCATAATCAATTCCTTCAAAGTCCTGCGCAGCGCCCTGGCTAATTCCATGGGTTCAGTCAAGGATGCTGCCGATACGCTTAACAGATCCATCGTAAGCGTTGATGACAAGACACGCAATAATGTTGAATCCATATCCCAGATCAATATGGCCGTCAACGAGGTTGCCGATACATCACAGGCCGTTGCGACCAACGCGCAGTCTATGGCCGAAAAAGCCGTTGACCTCGGCGATAATATCGAACGCCTTAACGACAATGTCCAGAACCTTTATGAAGCATCACATACCATACAGAAGGCCAATACCGAAGCTACAGAATGCATGAGTTCAGTATACGCCGGTGCAAATGAATCCGTTAAGGCCATGAATGAGATAAGTGCAAAGGTTAATGAGACCAATTCTGCCATCGCTGATATCAGCTCGGCTATACAGGCTATCGAATCCATAGCAGCGCAGACCAATCTGCTCTCACTGAACGCTTCCATAGAGGCTGCCCGCGCCGGTGAAGCAGGCCGCGGATTTGCCGTTGTAGCAGACGAGATAAGAAGCCTTGCAGATTCTTCCGCCGAATCCGCAAAAGAGATAAAGCAGATAATAGAAAACGTCGTTTCCTTATCAAACAGCACTGTTGATATTTCCAACAGGGTATACAGCGTTATCACCAGAGAGCAGGCGGATATCGAAAACGCGCAGTCAAAGTTTACCCAGCTTTCTGCTTCTGTTGAGGCATCCATAAGCGAAATAGATACCATCAAGAAGATGGCAACGACTCTTGATAACATCAAAGTTGAGCTTACCAATTCCACCACGGAACTGGGCGCTATTTCCGAGGAGCTGGGGGCTTCCGCCGAAGAAGTGGCCGCTTCCTGTCAGACAGTTATGGCCAGCTGCTCAGATACCCAGGATTCCACCGTTGAAATGCGAAGGATCAACGATGATATGGGCAAGGCAATATCCTTCTTCACACTTTGATCTCACAGCACGCAAAAAGTCCCGGACCGAAAGGCCGGGACTTTTTTATTTCCGCTTCATTGATCTACATGAAAGAAGCCCATCGAACCGCAATAGACCGCCTCACCGTTTACCGCCGGCTCTCCCTCTCCCATCTGTCCCACAAGTTCAAGAGCATCCGAAAGCCTTTCATCATGGCAGATCAGTATGTATTCCTCCGGCAGCGTTCAGAAAAAACCCGTGCTCGTATCACTGAACAACAAGTATGCTCCAATCCACGTGACACAGAACAATAAGTTT
>CADAHD010000260.1 GCA_902787595.1 uncultured Lachnospiraceae bacterium | reverse complement strand
GGTGATAATACAAAGGCTGCGCTGATCACCAGAGGTCTGGCAGAGATAAGCCGTCTGGGGATAGCTATGGGCGGCAAGGCAGAGACTTTTGCAGGTCTTACCGGAATGGGCGATCTGATAGTGACCTGTGCGTCCGTTCACTCCAGAAACCGTAAGGCAGGTTTCCTGATGGGACAGGGCAAGACGGCTCAGGAGGCCATGGACGAAGTAAAGATGATAGTTGAGGGTGTTTATTCCGCAAAAGCCGGAAAAGCGCTTGCAGAAAAATACGGCATCGAGATGCCTATCGTTGAGCAGGTGAACCATATACTCTTTGACGGAAAGGCTGTAAAGGATGCAGTGAAAGAGCTTATGACCAGAGACCGCAAGTCAGAGCATAACGAGCTTCCTTTTGAGGAATGATGAGGGGCTTTGAATAAAAACAGTAGTTACAGAATAATATTGATCATTATCATGGTAGCCTGCTTTGCTTTATTCCTGTACTGGGGATTTAGGAAGGAAGGCTATCATGTTGATGAGATGTATATGTACGGTACAGCCAACAGCGAGTACCTGCCTTTTATGCATATGGGAGAGCAGGAATATTCGGTCAAAGACTGGATGAAGGAATACGGCGCAGGTGAAAACCCAATAGACCTGTTCCGCAATCTTTCAAAAGATATTTCGATACTTAAAGCTAATGGCTGGGATATCAAAGGCAGTGAGATCTATGCGGCGTATTCCCGGGCAAGGGAGTGCAGCAATGATATCTACAGCACTACCTGGATGAGCGGGCAGGCTTATAAAGATTACATTGCAGTAAGCGATACCAATCGTTTTAATTACATTTCCGTTCTCTATAATTTTCGCGGGGATAATCACCCGCCGCTGTATGCGCTGCTTTTGCATACTATCTGTTCCGTATTTCCGGGTGTATATTCCAAGTGGTTCGGCCTGGGGCTCAATATAGTTATAGGTTTATTATGCATATTGCTATTATATAAGACCGTTGAAAAGTTTCTGGGCGGCAGGAATGTGGGGCTTATGGCGGCGGCGCTATACGGCCTGAGCGCGGCAGCAGCCATAACGGCTTCGTACATCAGGATGTATTCTCTGGTCACACTTATGGTAACAGGCGTGGCTTATGCGCATCTTGATCTGGCATCCAAAAACTGGGAGTGGGATAAGAAGGACAGGTGCAAACTGGTCTTCTTTACGCTCTGCGCATATCTTTCGCAGTATTATTCCGTGATATATATTTTCGGCATAGCCATGGTCTGCGTGATCATAATGCTGGCGCAGAAAAAACTGAAGAATGCGCTGCGCTATATCCTTACCATGGGGATCACCGGTGCAGCAGGGATAGTAATGTGGCCGTTTTCCTTAAAGGCGGTGTTCGCGGGATCGCGCGGCGCCGAATCCATAGGCGGCTTCTTCTCACTTGAAGGTACCATGGACAGGCTGGGAGCCATGCTCTATGTTCTGGTGCATAACTGCCTGGGTATACCGGAGTGGCTGTTTATGATACTGGTCATAGCAGTTGCTTTTTTGATCGCGATCATTATGATAAAGGATAAGCAGGCTGATGACAGATCACGCATTGAACGCGCGCTCATTGTTATAGTGCCGTTTGCATTTTACTTTGTATGTATTTCAAAAATGGCGCCTTATCTGGTGGACCGTTATATCATGTGCATCATGCCCTGGTGCGGAACGCTGCTTTTATGCGGTATAATGTTTGCGATAAAGCGTCTTGGGGGAAAAGGGGGAGTGGTATCGGCGGCAGCAAAGATTGTGATGGCAATATGTTTCCTGCCTCTGCTTGTTCTTTCAAACAGTTTGCTTGTGGGCAATTGTGAGATATATCCGGGAGGACAGGAATGCGATGTAATAGCAGAGAATACAGACTGCGTATATATCCTTCCAGACGGCTGGTGGAACGAGAGCGCAGAGGATACCCTGCTTTTATCAAAATGCAGGGATACTGCTGTAGTGTTTGAGTGGAATGCAGAGACTCTGGCCGGGACTTATGATGCATCTGTGGGATCGGAGCTGCTGATGATCGTTCATGAGGGCGTAGAGGCAGGAGAGAATATTGATGCAATAGCAGACAGCCTGTCCCCTGCCGGCAAGGGCCTGACAGAAATGTCGCGCGAAAGCGTACGCGGCAATACATGGATATACTATAGAATTAATGAATGTGAGACCGGGGATCCTTCAAACACGGATGATGTGAGTTCAATCAAGGACGGGAACACGGCGGATCCGGAAGGAATTACCGGGGGCGGCAACTCAAAAGATGGAGACAGCGCATCCGGCAATAATGGTGTGTATGGAGATAGTACATTCGGCGTGAATGGCGCTGATGGAGGCAGATTATCAGGTAAAAATGGCGCAGACGGAGATGGTATTGAGAGAGAGGCTGGTATACTTACTTCGATGCGGGATATTGCGCTTACGGATAAAGATGGCAGGGGCTGCAACTATTATTTTACATATGGCAATGACGTATTTGAAGCCAGATTTGACAAAGATACCTGGAAGATCTATGATTCATATAAGATAAGCAATATGGATGATATGAAGGTCATTTGTGGCGCGTTGCAGGAGGAGCATCCTGTGCATATAGGCGACACGGACGCGTACAGGACACCTGATGATATGGCTCAGGAGTGGATGGAGCATAATGTGGGGTACGCGCTGTTTAAACCTGACAGCGAATGGTCTGCACGTGCAAAGGATGTGGATCTTGATCCATATGATGTGGGCAAGAGCTTCTTTGAAATATACGAAGACAGAACAGGAAAGAAGTTTAGTCTGGGGGATGTTTTATAGTACTTTATCATTATTTTTTATAATTCTTAATATTTTTCAGTAATGAGATGTTCTTTCGGGCGTTTTTAATTCCGATGAAACAGTTTTATAAGTTTGCAATTTATGGCTGTCGCCGTTTAGTTTCTGATTGGCAGTGTGTTGCTTTGTCTGTACCATGTAATTGGAGCATGGAGGGAGTAAGAAGTGACTCAAGCAAGCGTGTAACAGCCATCTTAGTCACTTCTGAAGAGCATAGGGGGAAGCGGAACATAGGAAAAAGGTAAGCGTCAAATAATCGTGCCTGTTTCCGATGCTAAACTTTTGCTATAATGATGGTGCAGAGTACGTAAAATTCCAAAAAGGTTAGCACTTTTGGTATTTTGCGTACTTTTCGTTACGCACGTTAAAATCAGGCCGTGGGATAATACGGCTTTATGCCACACCCCGACTGGCTTTTCGCAGTTTTCTGATGTCCGGTTTTTCATTTCCCGGTGGCGGTAACATATACTTGATCAGCCGTTCCCTTTCCCTGGGTTCATATTCCAGATACTGCTGCGACCATGGCATCATATCGTCCATATATTCTGCAGACTCTTCTGTCAGGTGTTTCGGCAATTCCTCCATCAGATACTTCAGGTAGTAATACGGATCTGCGCCGTTCAGATCTGCCGTCTGTATCAGGCTCATTATCACAGCGCTCGTTTCAGCGCCGTGTTTGGTACAGCTGAAAAGAGAGTTGACTCTCAGCCTTGCTATGTTACGGATCCTCCGTTCACAGCTCCCATTATCGATCGGGATATTCCCGTCATTTAAGAACTGTCTTAGTTCCTGTTCGTGATTCAACGTATATCCGATAGCATCTTTAAGTGTGGTTTCACATGCTCTTGTCGTTCTTTCAGACGCTCGTCTGCAGAAAGAGACTTCAGCTGTTCATCCTTCATATATATCTCTGCGATCATCAGGATGCACCGGCACTCCGGAAACTGTTTCATTTCCTCAAGCGTCAGATCCTTCGGCGATCTCATAAGGCGGACAGCGTTTGCAAACCTGCGCCGCGCATGTGTAAGGCAGCCACATATGGTCAGCTGTTCCGGATACTCTTTCTGTGCCGTGTAATAACCGGCATAAGCATCATCAGTGAGGAACACAGGATGATCGATCCCTTCAAAGAATTCTTTCAGATGGTCGGCTGCGCGTGTGAGTTCAAAGCTTATGTACATCACCTTGTATCCATCCAGCAGCTCACCGGAAAGATGCACCCAGAAATACCCCTTCGCTCCGGGCCTGCGTCCATCACGGATCACCATCCAGGGAGTCTCATCGCAGTGCTGATAATAAAAGCCTTTCATAAGGATACGGAGATGATCATATACAGGTTTTAAAAATTCGGAGCAGATATGTTCCTCCCAGTTGCATATCGTCTGTCGCGATATCGGGAATCCAAACCTTTCCGGATCGTGTTCCTGCCGGTAATGCGGCAGGAACATCGCATATTTATCATATATGATGGAGGCCATCAGGGAAGAAGATACCAGGCTCTTCTCTATGAGCGGCTCTGTCCAGAAGGGAGACTGTATTCCCGGTGCTGCCGTCTCGATCATCGGGATATAAGTGATCTGAAGATAATTGCCGGAACGTACGTGTTCTACAGTGCGCCGCTTTACCCATCTGGCGATCCGCCAGTCATTTCCATACAGCTTATCGAGTGCCTCTACATCAAACAGATATGTTTCCTGCACAGGGAGTTTTTCCAGATCCGTTTCGCGTTTCCCTTTCTCTTTTTTCTTCTTTTTCTTTTCTCCCAGAAGTTCCTTTAACATTTTTCGGACTTCGATCTCTGTAAGGTTGTCCGGATCAGCTGAAGTTTCCGGTCCCCGGATGCACTCCGGCGCATCCTCATCTACCGGATCTTCCATATCCTGTTCATCATGGGTATTCCTGCACAGCAGGTCTTCTGTCTTCTCTGAACTGCGTCCGAACAGGCTGTTTGTCTGTTTGGTGGTGATCTCTGTCAGATGAATGTTCTGGTGGAAGAGTTCATCTCTTTCTGCCCTGACTTTTTCATACTCTTCCCGGAGTTTTTTATAATCCCGGACGACACCGGTATGCATCTCTTTAAACTCCCGAAGCTCGCCGATGCAGGATTCCCATCCGGAATACTGTGCCACAGCGATCTCTATGAGATCTTCACGGCTCTTATCTGAGATACTCTCTCTGAATTTTTCCAGGGCAGCTCTCATCATAAGGACAGGCTATCCATGACAGAGTGGATCTTTTTGAGAGCCTGCTGCAGAGACCTGTTCCGGCTTTCTGCTTTTGCAAGTTTTTCCTTCAAGTCGCGGATCTCTTCTTTCTGCGACAGGATGACCTGGTTCTGTCGGTCCAGTGTGCGCTTTGCATCCTCATACAGAAGAGAGAGCTGATGATCTTCAGCAATGCCATCCGTCTTTTCAGTAACCGTTGCTTCTTTCTTTTTTCTGCCCCTCTTTCCGGTCGGGATGATCTCGCCTGTCACCGGATCGAGCTTTCCTATCACCTTTCTGCGTGAACGGGCTTGTTTTTTTTCGGGATCCCAATAACTCTCACTTTCATAAACATAAGTCGTATCCGTATCTTTATGATACTGCTTGATATATGCCATTTCTTTATCCTCCATAGTGATATATTTAACTATCTATAATTATATCACTATAGTAAGAGAAAGTCAATAGCAAGTGACATATAAATTTAAAATATTTATCACTATGAAGACCTTATTTAAGGGGCGGGGACGCCTTTTGTTTTACAGGCTTTATGGTCCCCTCCAGTGTGAATCCATCCATCAGAAGACGGAACTGTTCCGGAGTTATATCACGAGCCTCCTGGCTGTTCCTTGGCCATTGATATACGCCGTTTGATACATGCTTGACCAGCATGAGCCAGCCGTCTTCCTCCAGGATCAGTCCCTTGATGCGGTCCCTCCTGTTACCGCAGAAGAGGAACAGAGTCCCATACTCCGGGGATCTGAAACCGTAATGCAGGTTTATGAGTGCTGATAATCCAGGTATGCCGCGCCGCAGATCAGTTCTGCCCGTAACGATCACGACGCGCTTTACACCGGCAAGCTCCCTAAGCATTTCTGATCACCCTGATGACAGAAGACAGGGCTGCTTCTGAAAAACCTTCACCGATATAAAGCTGAAGATCGTTAACCTGCAGCATAAGAGCAGAGTGTGAAGTGTCAGTTCCATGCGGCTGTCTTGACGGGATCGCTGAAGTATCCTGCGGGATCGTGATCTCACAGAACGATCGCTCGGATACATGCATCGGCAGCTGACAGCCATGTCCTGTGATCTCATCGATCTTAGTGTCCGGATTCTCAAGAAGTCCTTTTCTGCCAGTAATGAAACTGTCTCAGGCGAACACCATGCTCCTGGCACCATTGGGTTTTAGTCATCCCGCTGTTGTTGGCATCAGTGATGACCTCTGCCCAGGATGCCATTCGGATCGCATATGAATTCTTGTCCATGTATCAAACCTCCCCACTTGAATGATCTACTTCTAACAAGATCAATTCTAATGGGGAGATTTAAAAACTTAAAGACCCGATTATTTGACGATTACTTTATGTATATAAGCATGTGTTTATCCTTAACAATAATCGTAAGATTACACGGTATTTTATTACGGTAAGGGATAATCAAAAGACAATTATTGCTTTTA
>CADAHD010000259.1 GCA_902787595.1 uncultured Lachnospiraceae bacterium | reverse complement strand
CCGAGCATGATCTGCTTCCCGACTGCGGGCGCCTTGCCCTCCTCGATCAGCTTTTCATTGCTCTTCACGACCTCGCCATCTGTCAGGGCAGCTTCAAGCTGATGCACAAGTTTATCCGGATCTGTGGATCTGATAAGTATCATGCCGATATCATCATCATAAAGCTCTTTATAGTTTTTCGCATTGATCATGATCATCGCGCCTTCACCAAACTTATCCTCTTCACTTATCCCGGCCACTCTCATCATCAGGTCTTTAGGGAACAGACCGTCGCTGTGAAATCTGATATTTATCGTATCACCGACTTTAACATGCATAGTCTGCGCCGCTGTTACATTGATGAACATCTCATCATCAGCCAGCTCATCCGGCAGTTTTCCGAAGGCAATATACTGATCCGTCTCAGGCAGCGCCCAGATACTGAAGAACTCATCTTCACTGCTGCCATATCTGATACTTTCAGATGTGTTGTAAAAAAACTCCTTCTCGGTGATGCTCTCATATTCATCAAGGTAAGCATAGTCATCGGCTCTGCTTTCAAATATGTTGGTTATAACTACATCCGTATCATACTCAGGCTTGTTCATTGCATAGATCATTGAACTGCCCATTACAAATACCGCTATGGAAGCTGTTACCGCTACAATGGTCAGAACAGCGTTGCCGGCATTTGTCTTTTTAGTTCCGCATTCCAGGGCTGCCAGTTCCGCCACAGGCATCCTTATCTTACCGAACAGTACCGCCAGTTTTTCTGTCAGGAACCGTACCGTAAACTGTATGCACATTCCGCCGCCTACTATGATCAGCAATATGCAGATGATATCCAGCACGATGTTGTCTATGCAGAGTCCCGTTACAGATCCTGCGACGATAAGCGCATAGCCCGCAATGGTCTTTCTTATGGATATCCTGCATTCCGTATCCCTGTTCTCAAAGATAATATCCCTTATAGAGGTCTTTACCGCCTTGAGCACTTCCTTAAGCGGTATCAGTATCTGTATGAGTACGGCTCCCGCTATCACCAGCAGGAAAAGAGGTATGTTAATGTGCCCGAGTCCCGTACCCATGGTTTCCTCCGACAGCGAATTTTCCATGATCTTCCTGAAGATAAGGTAAAATATCAGTGCCAGTCCGCTTCCGGCCAGACCGTAGATCACATTCTCAAAAAGCAGTATGAAGGTAGTCCTTTTCATGGACATGCCGATACTCCTCAGCGTGCCTATAACGGACATTCTTTCGGTCAGTATCTTTTCGGTAAAACTTATGGTGACAAAAATCACCAGGGCAAATACCAGTACAAACAGCAGGTACACGATATAAGAGAGATTAGTCAGCATGTTAAGAACAGCCTCATCTCCGTATGCCGTTATGACAGTGATACCGGGATGTTCTTTCTGCATATACTCTTCGAATTCATCATAATTGTCATTCAGCAGATCCAGATACGCCTGTTTGAAATTCTTATAACCCAGTAACTGATATGCGGACTCCTTTGATATTATGCCGGAATATCCCTCCTTAAGCGCTCCTATCTCCTCAAAAATACCTGTCACCTTAAACTCTACATCTTCGTTATCAGTGTTTTTAAGGATCACGGTATCGCCTTCTTTTATCCCGAATTCCTCGCTGTATTCTTTCCCTATGAAAGCTTCTCCCAATCCCGGATCCGAACCTGCAGGACAAACTCCCATCTCAACAGCTTTTTCGTGATCGCCGAAAAACCAGTAATGCGCCTCTGTCGATATCGCATAGCTGTAATCCTTCTCGCGTCTTTCCGTTTCCGTCTTTACCCTGTAGGCACGGTAACACATATTGACAGGACCTGCTCCGCTGAAATCTTCACCCTCTATGCCTTCCTTCGACAGAGAGATCAGTATATAATCTGTTTTTCCCATATTACCGGTATATAATGAACCGACGATATTTTTCAGAGATCCTCCGAAATCAACCGCAAGGAAACCGAAGAAACATGCAGCTATAAGACAGAGCATCAGGACGATAAGTCTTCCGGGTTTTTGAAAGATGTTTTTAAGCGTATATTTAAGGAGCATCTCACCACCTCCTTATCCTGTTTTCGGGAGCTATATACATGGGATCGCCCTCCGTAACATCATAGATATCATAATATTCATCAAAACAAGCTACCACGGCATTCACCCTCACTGAAGAAGGAGCATGCTCATCCACTTTCAGAAGATCTTTGGCGTAAGTATCTAAAGTGAGTTTCTTCCAGTATTCGGCGTAACTCTCAAAGAATTTCTTCTGTTCCTCCCTGCTGCCGGCTAATGCAAGCATGCACTGCACGCCGCTGATATCGGCAAGATTCTCACCCAGGGTCAGCTTGCCCTTCACATGGGCGCTAAGCACCGTAAAACCGTTATAATACTCTATCGCCTTCTCCTGCAGTTCCTTAAACGCCCTGATATCTTCTTCCGGCATTTGGTCAGGATCAAAATTGCCCAGCTCATTGTACTTTATCCCGTAACTGTCAAAAGCATGAGATATCTCATGCCCTATTATGGCGCCTATATAACCCAGATTATGGGCACGGTCGGCGTTCATATCCAGAACAGGCTCATTAAGTATTGCCGCTGTAATGATCACATAGTTTCCTGCCGCAACATAACAGGCATTCACGGTTGACGCACTCATATCATCAAAAGGATCGGATTCCCCCTGTTCTTCTATAGACCCAACGAGCTCCGCTACAGCCTTTTTCTGGAAGTTATAATAGGTCTTAAGCATAGTGTCGCCGATAAGCTCTGCGTCTTTGGGATCGACGGTATGCGGCTCCCCGCAGCCTATATAAAACTTCATGGTATCAAGCTTACGGCACAGAATCGCCCTGCCTTCCTCTGTGAGCCATTCCGCATTGTTTATAAGAACGTAATACTCATCCCTTATCTCGCTGCAAAGCTCTCTGATATATTCTCTCTTATTCTCATCAAAATACCTTTCGGCATAGATCTCCGCCAGCTGCTTTTCCAGATATGTTTTCACATAATATCTGGCGATCCTCTGGCTGGTAGCTTCCACCGGCGTAGAAAGATTATATATGGCGGGAAGAAAGGCGTCGCTCTGTTCCATGATGCTCATCAGAGTGCAGTCCTTCCAGACACGCAGATGTTCTTCATCCATAAGTGACAGAACACACTGCACCTGTTCGGGATCGGGAACAAGCACCTTGCTTATGTCCTTTTCTTTCATACCCATGCTTTCCAGCAGCCTGTAATACCAGTCTGCTCCTATCAGCTCCTTTGCTTCCTCATCGGAAAACAGATTATAGCAATCCTCAAGTTCTTTATCGCCTTTCGCATACGCCAGATCCGTATGGCCGGCGATCTCAAAGAATGTATAAAGCATATCCATCGAACGCTGTTTGGCCTCGTCACCGTTTATGCCAAAGCGTTTAAATCTGTCAACATAGGAATCCCTGTAGGATATGGCCTTGATCTCGCTTTGCTTGATGCTTTCCAGATCAACAGGGAAAATACATGCTATGGTCAGGATCTTTTCATCAATATCGTAGATATTATCATTTACCAGACACCCTATGACCGGATAAATACCATAATCGGATACCATTTCCGACCATACAGTAAAGAGTTCATCCGTATCGGATACGGCTTCTATCTTTTCTATAATGCCGTCAACAAGGACCAGATCCTTCTTTTCCATTTCGGATCCGTCCTCAAAGAAATCATAGGCCTGATGATAAAGATCATGTATCAGCTGTTCATTGCTTCCGGGTGCATATGCTTCATCAGAGGCCGCTATCTCATCTATTATATCGTTCAGCTGGCGCGTTTATATATCCGTAGAAATCGTTCTTAGGAGTAAGGGTATCTATATACCCTTCATCGGTGATATCCGGTTTCTTTGCCCCGGTTGTTCCTTCCTCTGTGCCGCAGGCTGATAATAAAAGACTGCCGGCAATTATCAGAGACAGGATCTGTTTTATTCTTTTATTCATTCCTCTCCCCCTTATCCGGAACATGATAAGCCAGGCTGCAGATCATTTTCCGAAAAACCTTTCATATATCTCAAAAAAATCCGTATTTCCCTTATCGCTGATCTCTTCAAGTTCTATGCTCTGCCACAGATCTTCATTAAGATAGATCTCCTCGCCTGCGGCAAACTCCTCATACCGGCTGTCAAAGCTTTCCTTCTTTCTCTCATTCGCGAGTTTGACTTTTCTCTCATCGGTCTGCTGCCGGTCGTATGTGCTGATGCACTTAAATATATATATGCCGTCATCGCCCTTGACAGGGCCGCCCACTTCACCTTCCGCCAATGCAAAGCAGAGGTTCTCTACTCCGGGCGCCTCTACCCCCTTGACCATTTCCACGCTTATCGCAGCCGCATCGTTGTATGTATACGCCAGGGTATCAAAATCCTCCCCTGCCTCTAAATGCTCCATGATCTCTGCCGCTTTATCATTAAGCTCTTCTTCGGTAGAACGCACGATAACTCCGTCATCGCCCAGCTTTTCCCACAGCAGGGCTATCTGATGAAGCCTCACCACTCTGGCTTCGTCATCGCTTATCTCGGTATCGACACTCTCTGTCAGCTTATCATACAGAAGATCGGCCACGGCGTATTCTTCATACATCTTTTCAAGCTTTTCTTCCGTGATGCCGTTCATGAGCTCCAGCTCGGCAGGGCTCAGAGAAGAATAATACATCCCGGCAGCCTGCTGCGCCTTTGCCTTATCCGCATCGCCCAGCGCCACCTGAAAACGCCCGGCCATGATATTCATAAGCTTTATCTTTGCAAGACGCGCCAGAACGGTCTGTTTAAGATTCTTCTTAAGATCTACCTCTGCGCCGCCGGCATTCCATATGCCGTTGCCAAAGGATCTCTCGTACTGTTCGTGCAGGTTATAAAGATAGACCATGACCTCTGCCTTTACGCAGTGGCTGTCCTCAACGCGGAAGATCTCATCTTCCCAGAAACCGGTCGTGATGATTATCTGCTTGTTCCCGCAGCCCCCTGTTAACAGGCAAATGCATATGAAAATTGAAAAAAATATACGATTTTTAATACTGATTTTTCTCACGGGCAAGATTATAACACAAAAAAACACTACCTTAAACAGGTAGTGTTAATTTTGCTCACTCTGTATATGCCCCCGCAGCAGGGGTAATTTCTTGATATGTTCCATGCAGTGCAACACACAGTCTTCCTTCACTGTGCCTCCGCACTAAATTCGCGCACTCTGCCCTTAAACCGACTTGCCCCTTGAAACACTGCCCCCGATCTTTGATCGGGGGAGCCTGCCGGCTTTGAGGCATCAAGGGAATGCGTAGCATTCCTACCTTATAGACAGTTCTGCGGGGCAAGGTTGGGCAGAGCGTGCTTATTAAGTGCTGCGGCAACGTTCAGTCAGATCTGTGTGTTGCTACTGCATTGCGATATACATCAGCCCTGCTGCACGGTGATATACATTCTCTCGCTGCATGGGATATAAAACGGCTCACCCACAAAACTCTCTTGCTCCCGCGGCGGGGGGATATAATTTCTCCCCCCGCGCCGGGATCCGGCTCACTTCTTCACGGCTTTGAGTGCGTCGCCGTCGGCCTCGATCAGTATGGTATCCCCCTGGGATATGCTGCCCGAAAGGATAAGCTTTGCCGATAAGGTTTCAACCGTTTTCTGTATGTAACGCTTAAGCGGGCGCGCGCCGTAAATGGGATCATATCCTTCATCCACGATCTGCTTACGGGCTGCATCTGAGAGTTCAACGCCGATCTCCCTCTCAGAAAGTCTGCGGTTCAAGTCATCCATGATCAGGTTCACGATGCCGCCTATGTTATCCTTGGTCAGAGGCTTAAAGAGTATGATCTCATCAAGACGGTTAAGGAACTCCGGTCTGAAGTGCAGCTTAAGCTGCGCTTCCGCAGCGTCCTGGGCTTCCTGCGTGATA
>CADAHD010000258.1 GCA_902787595.1 uncultured Lachnospiraceae bacterium | reverse complement strand
TATAAAAGCAGCTGCGGTTACTCCGGACCTTAAGATCGGAGATATAGAGTACAATACTGAACAGATCACGGAGGTTATAGATAAGCATAAAGACAGCGGACTCATTGTCTTTCCGGAATTGTCGCTAACAGGATATACATGCGCAGACCTCTTTCAGAGCGATCTGTTGCTAAACGAGGCGCAGGCTTCCCTCATAAGAATAGCGGATCATACTAAGGATATGAAACTGACTGCGGTTGTCGGCCTTCCGGTCAGGGTTGAAAACAGTATCTATAACTGCGGCGCAGTAATTTCCGGGGGTAGGATTAAGGCTGTGATCCCAAAGTCATATCTTCCCAATTATTCGGAATTCTATGAATGCCGCTGGTTTGAGAGCGGAAAAAATCTGAAAGGTAAAAGTATCCGCATAGGTGATGATGAGGTGCCATTTGGTACGGATATTCTGCTTGAGGATGCAGAGAGCGGCGCTGTGCTGGGAGTGGAGATATGCGAGGATCTGTGGGTGCCGGATAAGCCCAGTACACATGCAGTTTTGGGCGGGGCGAATATCATCGCTAATCTTTCTGCTTCGGATGAGCTGATAGGAAAGCAGGAATACAGATCGCAGCTTGTTAAGCAGCAAAGCGGATCTTGTGTGTGCGCATATATCTATGCATCTTCGGGAACCCATGAGAGCAGTACGGATATGGTCTTTTCAGGACATACTATCATCGCACAGAACGGCAGCGTGCTTAAGGAAAGTATCTTTCCTGTTTATCCGCATGTGCAGACTGCACTTATCGATACGGGAATGATAATGCATGACAGGAGACGTCAGAATACTTTTGAAAATGCAGAGGATGAGAACTACCGCAGGATAGAAGTAAATATGCCTGCTGTGGGAGCTTCTGAAGCTGGCATAGAAGAACTGGCAGATATATTAAAGGCACAGGAATATCCTATAGCAAGAAATCCCTTTGTGCCTTCGGATGATAATACAAGGGATGAAAGATGCAATAAGATACTGCGGATACAGGCAAACGGTCTTGCCACTAGAGTGCGGGCTACAGGTATCAAAAATCTTATCATCGGTATATCGGGAGGACTGGACTCTACTCTGGCTCTGCTGGTCTGTGCAGAGGCAAAGAAACTGATAAATGATATACGCATCATAGGATATACCATGCCGAATGAAGGTAATACTTCCGGCCTGACTTATGATAACGCAACGAAGCTGATGGAGCTTTTATGTGATGAGGTTCATGATATACCGATCAAGGAAGGCGTTGATCTGCATCTGTCCCAGCTGGGGCACGAAAAGGAATATCAGGGAGAAGGCGATGTGACCTACGAGAATGCCCAGGCAAGGATGAGGACATATCTTCTTATGGATGCGGCAAATATGAAGAACGGTCTGGTAGTAGGTACGGGAGATCTCTCTGAACTGGCTCTTGGCTGGTGTACCTATAACGGGGATCACATGTCCATGTATGCTGTGAATGCATCGGTTCCCAAGACACTGGTTAAGTTCATATGCAAGTCGTATGCATATATTTGTGAGAGTAGTGATTTGAAAGAAGCATTGCTTTCTATCTGTGAAACGCCTATCTCTCCGGAGCTTACGCCCAGTGCCGGCGGACAGATCGCACAGAAAACGGAGGAGAAGATAGGTAAATATGATCTTAATGATTTTTTCCTGTATTACACTCTGCGTTATGGTTTTGAACCTGCCAGATCGGCAGCTTATGCACTGCGGGCATATCCTGAATTAAGTGCGGCAGAAGTACGTGAAGCAGCCAGGAATTTCTTTAAGAGATTCTTTACCCAGCAGTTTAAGAGAAGCTGCTTACCGGACGGTCCCAAAGTGGGATCGGTAACGCTCTCGCCCCGCGGGGACTGGCGCATGCCAAGCGATGCATCCGCAGCGCTGTGGCTTAAGGAACTGTGAGGACACGGGGACGGTCCTTCTGTCTTCATGTTATTCTGCGTAGAGCAGTCAGGCGTGAATCACGGACCGCCTATGGAGGAGCTTAGAGGCTCATAGAGCCTCTTAGCGACGGAATCGAGCGTGTCCGTGATCATGCCAGATGCGATACGCATTAAGGAAAATGTGAAGACACCGGGACTGTCCCTGTGTCCTCAATCGATCAGGAAAAGGGGGTTATTTATTATGGCAGCATTTGACAGGATAAAAAGCGGTATCCCGGAGATGGATAAGGCTCTGGATAACATACGTCTGGGAGATAACGTGGTATGGCGGGTTAATGATCTTCCGCAGTTTAAACTTTTTATGGAGCCGTATGTAAAACAGGCGATAGAGGATAAGCGTAACATCATCTATTTCAGGTTTGCATCCCATGAGCCGTTGATAGAAGAATGTCCGGAGGTAAAACGGGTAAACATCCCGCTTTCCCACCGTTTTGAAAACTTTACCGTAGATATCCATAACGTGATCGAAAAAGAAGGCTTCGATGCTTTCTATGTATTCGACTGCCTGTCGGAACTACAGACCGCATGGGCTACGGATCTTATGATGGGTAACTTTTTCCGCGTGACCTGTCCTTTCTTATTCATTCTTGATACGGTTGCATTTTTCCCTATCATCAGGGGGAAACATTCAACTCAGGCCGTAAACAAGATCCTCAATACAACACAGCTTTTCCTGGATGTATATTCGGATAAGAAGAATGTATATGTGCGTCCGGAAAAAGTATGGAACAGGAATTCGGATACCATGTTTCTTCCGCATACCTATGAGCCGGAAAGCGGAGAATTCAGGCCCATACTTGACGGCGTTAAGTCCAGCAGGTTTTATCAGACCCTTGGACAGGCACAGCGCTCTGCGGAGGAACAGCATTCGGATTCATGGGACAGGTTCTTTAACAAAGCCAAAGTGCTGTATGAGAACGGTGCTGACATAAGCGAAGACTGCGCTACGATATGCAATATCATGATGACCCGTGACGAGAAGATGCGTGAAATGGTAAAAAAACATTTTACGCCTCAGGATTATTTTGCTGTACGTGATCACATGGTGGGAACCGGCATGATAGGCGGAAAGGCCTGCGGAATGCTGCTGGCCCGCGCCATTATAAGAAATAATGAGCCGGATATCGCTGAAGTACTGGAGCCGCACGATTCCTTCTATGTGGGATCGGATATGTATTACACATATATAGTTGATAATAATCTGTGGGATCTGCGGATAAAACAGCGCACTGAAGAAGGGTATTTTACGCTGGCGGAAGAATTTGCGGGAAAGATAATGGAAGGAACTTTTTCCGAAGCAATGCGGGAACAGTTTGTAAGGATAATAGAGTATTACGGGCAGGATCCCTATATCATACGTTCCAGCAGTATCCTGGAGGACGGCTTCGGAAATGCGTTTGCGGGAAAGTACGAATCGGTATTCTGCATAAACCGTGGAAGCCTTGAAGAGAGGCTGGAAGAATTTGAAAAAGCCATAAAGATAGTATATGCAAGTTCCATGAGTCTTTCGGCACTGGACTATCGTAAAAGACGCGCACTGGATAAACGAGATGAACAGATGGCGCTTCTGATACAGCGCGTTTCGGGATCATATTATGGTTCATACTATATGCCCTGTGCTGCAGGCGTGGGATATTCCTACAGCCCTTACAGGGTGATGAAGGATATAGATCCCACTGCAGGCATGCTTCGTCTTGTTATGGGGCTTGGAACATCGGCTGTAGACAGGACAGAAGGTTCTTACCCCCGTATAGTCAATCTGGATTTGCCGGAGAAGACATCATATTCTTCATCTGCGGATAAGCATAAATTCTCGCAGGGCAAAGCGGAAGTGATCGACATGACGGAGCACAGCCTTAAAAAGC
>CADAHD010000257.1 GCA_902787595.1 uncultured Lachnospiraceae bacterium | reverse complement strand
CGCCGCCCAGTAAAGAAAGCAGGGTAGACTTTCCCGAACCGCTGGCTCCCACTATGGCCACGAATTCCCCTTTCTCAACATTAAAGCTCACATGATCCAGCGCCACCACCTTAGTCTCTTCGCTGCCGTATACTTTTGTAAGGCCTTTTACTTCAAGATAACTCATGATGTTTTCTCCTCTCCTTTTATAAAGATCCTTCGCTTCGCTCGGTATTACTTGGGATCCTTCACTCCTCTCGGGATTACTTGGGGTCCTTCGCTTCGCCTAGGATGAAACCGCCCGGCTCATTCCCCCGGTTTCTTTAAGAAACAGCAGGAAATGCAGGTATAAGCGCCTTCGCCGGTGCGGCTCTTTGCCGTGATCACTCCGTCATGCGCCTCCACTATCTGTTTTGCCAGCGCCAGACCTATGCCCACTCCGCCGCTTCGCTCGCCGTTTGATCGTTTTGCACGGTAGAAACGGTTAAATATCTTAGGCAGTTCATCTGCCTCTATCCCCTCTCCGATGTCGGTCACATCCACCACCACCGCCATAGGCGTTGCCGATATACCTATTTCAACAGTGCTGCCCGCATCGGCATATTCCCCCGCATTTTTAATGATATTCTGGAAAGCCTCTTCCCCGCTTTCGGTTATATGCACCTTAAGCTTTTTAGCTTCAAATATAGCCTCAAGCGCATGAACGCTTTTTTCGATCGTATCCCTTACAGAGCAAGGAGTCCTCTCCATAACATAGCTGCCCGATTCCAGCTGCGCTATCTTTAAGAGTCCCGTGACCAGCCAGCGTATCCTTTCCATCGAACGCATTGCCCGGTCAGAGAGATCTTCACTTTCCGGAATACGATCGGCCATTTCTTTTTTAAAAATGTCGATATATATCTCCAGTGTGGCAAGCGGCGTCTTCATCTGATGGGCTATATCGCTCATCAGGTCCTTAAGCCATTTCATTCCTGTAATGCGTTTATCTTCCTTATCCGACAGGATACGGCTTATCTCTTTCAATTCTTCCAGCTGTCTGGCAAATATGCTGTCCTTAGCCAGCACTGCAGCTTCCTTTTTATCCGGCTGCCAATTATCAAAATCTTCCCTAAGGCCGCTTAACATCTGCTCGATCGCCGACGCTTTCCTGTATATATGCTTTATGGCATAAAGCCCTGCCAACGCCTGGATCACTGATACCGGCAGCACCCAATATGCGCTAAATCCGTTCAAAAGCCACAATACTACTGTCACTATCAGGCATACTGCCGTTATGATACAGTAGTATCCTTCTTCACGCTTGATCATTCCGCCTCCTCCCAGCGATAGCCCTCGCCACGCACCGTCTGTATGGGATCATGTCCGTATACCTGCTTAAGCTTATCCCTGAGACGCTTTACATATACCGAAGCGGTATTAGGATCCGCATATTCATCGGTATCAAAGATACTCTTCATTATCTGCTCACGGCTTATCACTCCGCCATGCTCCGTAAACAGTTTCAAAAGCCTGTACTCATTAGGGCTTAAATCTATCCGTTCATCCTTATTCCAAAGGCAGAGCCTGTTTGCATCGATATTAAGATCACCGTGCCTTTGCCTAAGCCTTAGTTTCGAGCGTATGCGCGCCACAAGTTCCGCCATCCTGAAGGGCTTGGTCACATAATCATCTGCTCCTGCCCCAAAGGCCTTTACCACTTCCTTCTCGCCATCAAGGGCTGTAAGGAAAATGACCGGAAGCTGTGCATCCCTGTTCCTTATATACTCGCAAAACTCATAGCCTTCGCCATCGGGCAGCATCACATCCAAAAGCACCAGATCCGGCGCTTCATCATTAAGCAGCTGCTTAGCTGCCTCAAGGCATTCCGCGCGCTTTATATCAAAACCTTCGCTCTTAAGCGACCAGCCCAAGGCTGCCGCCAGGTCACTGTCGTCTTCTACCAGTAATATTTTCATATACTTCTCTTCCACTCGGCATAATTCGCAGTCGCAACTGTTCCCGATATCAGTATGCATATCAAAACAGCCGCTCCAACCGGCCATTTAAATACATAATCCGCCCCGGCTTGTAAAATTATAAACCTTTTGATCACTGTAAAGCTTATCAGAAAACTTGCCGCGCTTCCCGTTATCGCTGCAAAAGCTGCTCCGAAGCCGTGCTCTATCAGCATCATCTTAAATTTCTGTGCCGGATCCATACCCACCACATCATACAGCCTCAGTTCTTTTTTACGTATGCGCATATCGGCCTGCAGGGTATTGAGCAGCTGAAAGATGCATACCAGCATGATAAATACGGCAACTATAAGAGCAGCAAGCGTCACCACGTTAAGCGCATTCGCCATTTCGAAATAATCATTTGAATACCTGTTATTGTACCCAAGATTGTTCTCCTGCGTAAAATTCAGGATGGCATTATCCAGTATATCCATATCACGTTTTATACCTGTCTCGCATCTGTATACAAAGAAGCCCAAATCCCCGCTGCTGTATGAAAATGTGTATCCGTTTTTTTTAGGCTCAAGCTTATCTGTGGCTGCAAGCTTATCAAGACGGCTTATCAGAGTCTCCACCGGGTATATCACACGTATATATGAAGATTTCTGTTCATTATTCACTCTATAGCTATCAAGACTGCCCTGTGTATATACTTCCTCAGAAAGTACTCCGCTCACTTTAAGCTTCTCTCTATAGCCCTCCTCAAACATAAGCTCCCTTAAACACTCCAATATCTGCTTTATATTATAATTATTCTCAGGCAGTCTTTTTGAACAGTCATAGCCTTTGCTTTGCAGTTCGGAAAGCATTTCATCCAACATACGCTCATAATCCTGCGCATCGCCTTCATTTCTTCTGTAACTGTATAAAACAGGCAGTTTTTTCTTTTCATCATTGGGATCCGTAAGGCGTTCGGTCTTTTTTTCCACACCGTTTACAAAATAAACCACCTTTCCCGTCTCATCCCACCATGCTCCTACCCCAAGACGCTCCGATACAGCCGCTACGGCATCCATATATATCTGTCTGGCTTTGGCCGCACCTTCCATACTCAATATCTCTATAGCATCACCGGTGTGATAGGAGGTCTTTCGCCCTTCGCTCCTGAGCGCAGGCGATATATCGCAAAGCAGCACACCGTTTTCGCTTACCATTTTTTCATAATCAATATCCCCTTCGATAAGATATGGTCTTTCCTTTTCCATATCCTCCGCATTACAGCCCATCTCAAAAACACTCGATACCGGGCCATGGCCTCTTTCACAAAGGCGTTTAAGCTCATCATTATAGAAATAGGGAGATGAATTTATGGTATAATGAAAATGCATATACATAACGGAAAAGGTATCCGTCACATTTGCCCTGCCATCCAGTACTGACTTAAGATGTTCGTTCCACTCCGGATCATACACTTCTGCATCCACCCTGATGTTGCCTTTATAGACAAACTCCCTGTATTCATCTGCCGTTCCACCCATATCCTTTCGCATGGTGGCCTTTAACGATTCCGTAAACGACAATACCGTAAGCAGCATAAGCGCTGATATAAAGATTGCAATGAACACAGCCTTTGTACTGCCCCTGCCCCTTTTGGCATTCCTGTGGGCATAAAAGCCGCTCACGCCAAAAAGCTTCTCTGCCATGGATATCTTCTCTTTTTTCTTCTTTTTCTTAGTGAGTCTGGATGCCAGCAGCTTAATAGCTTTCCCCACGGTAAGTTCCTTTGCCAAAGCGCCACGCAGCGCTTCCAAAGGAGATACCTGCGAAGATAATCTTGCAGGCTCAACAAGAGAAAACAGTGTAACGCCTATGCATAACAAGGTGGTATACAAAGCCGCTGACGGATAGAAATGAAACGCAAACACATCCATCAGATCAAGCATTTTGATAAGCCAGGGCTCTATTAGCTTAAGCATCTCATATCCCACCCCCAGCCCGATAACAGATGCCATAAGGCTCATGATCATGCCTTCTGTCAGAAGCAGGATCAGATTCTGCCGCTCGGACATACCAACGCAGCGGAGCAGCCCGTAATCCCTGCTGCGCTCCGTAACGGCTATCATCATGGTATTTCGCAGTATCACAACGGAAAACAGACCGAATACAGTCGCGCCGAATGTCAAAAGAAAATTGATCAGCGCCGTCTCCACGGATTCGTCCTGCCTCAGATACTGCTCAACATATCGCATCACGCCAATTTCCATCCCGTATTTCTGTCCCAGATCGGCAGCGCTCTTTCTCAGATTCTTCGTATCTTTGAGCTTTATCTTAAAATCATATCTTTCATCTGCCTTTATCTGCGACGGTAATACCCTGCGATAATAGGACGGATAATCCATATCCAAAACAACTATGCGAAGCTCCTCTATCGCCGGATCATCTGCCATGCGCTTAAGCGCCTCTGCCATTTCTTTTGTATAAGGAGTATTATCGCTGATCGAAAAGAGCTCGTAAGGATCTGTACTGTATACCGAATA
>CADAHD010000256.1 GCA_902787595.1 uncultured Lachnospiraceae bacterium | reverse complement strand
TGTCCGTTTATCGTACTTATCCTGTCTACCTTAACTGCATGCGGATTAGCTGCTGACAGCAGAGCCTTCGTTTAAGGATGTATCGGCTTATTCATTATGTCTTCGGTCTTTCCCTCTTCTACGATCTGTCCCGCATACATAACCGCGATGCGGCTGCACATCATCTGTATGACCCTTATGTCATGTGATATCAGAAGTATCGCTGCTTTTGTCTGTCTCTGTATCTTTTTAAGCAGCTGCATGTATTGAAGCTGGACCGTTGCATCCAGAGCTGTAGTAGGCTCATCGGCGATTATCAGCTTTGGATCCGCGCCGATGGCAATACCGCCTGCGATGCGCTGAAGCATTCCTCCGCTCAGTTCGAAAGGATACGCTTTCATCCGGTCCGTGGGGATTCCCAGAAAAGTAAATATCTCCTCTGCCTTGCGATAAGCTTCTTTTTTATTTACGCCGGTATGGCGTCTTATGGTTTCGATAAGCTGATCACCCACGGTAAAAAGCGGATCGAGCGCGCTCATCGGATTCTGCATGATCATCGACACTTCACCGCCGCGATAATCCTGCAGCTGCTTTTTACTAAAAGAGAGTATATCCCTTCCTTCAAACAGTATCTCCCCCCCTGCTATCCTTGCACCTACCTCGTTTGTGTAACGCATTATGGAAGTGGCTGTCATGCTCTTTCCACAGCCCGACTCGCCTATTATACCGAAGCACTCTCTTTCATTTACAGTAAAACTCACATGATCCACAACCTGAACTCTGCCTTTATCATGCGGAAAATACGTGACCAGATCTTTAACTTCAAGTAATGCCATAACTACCTCCCGATCGCTTATGCGCCTGTATTCTTTTTAGGCTCCAGCGAGCGCTTTAACCACTCACCCAGCAGGTTAAAGGATATAACCGTAATGACCACCAGAATTGTAGGGAAAGTCGATTCCCACCACGCCACATGAAAAGTATCGCGGCCTTCCGTTATCATATTTCCCCAGGTAGGATTGGGCGGCTGCACACTCAGCCCCAGAAAGCTTAAGCCCGCCTCGGCCAATATGCTTGATCCTATAACCTGCACCAGCAGCACTATGATCAGATTTAACTCGTTAGGTATCAGATGCGTGTATATTATGCGGTGCGCCGACGCCCCCATAAGCTTAGCCTGTGTAACAAATGCTGATTTTTTAAGCGTAAGTGTGCGGCTTCTTATAAGCTTTGTAAAACGCGGCCATACCGAAAATGCTATAGCGACCACTACCGATATAAACCCCTGAGGCATGAGTATCGCCAGCATCATAGCGATCAGCACATGCGGAAACGCCATAGTGGCATCGCAAAAACGCATTATCACCTTATCAAGGATACCGCCGAAATATCCTGCTGCCACTCCAAGGAAGGACCCGAAAAAGCCTCCCGCCAGTACAGAACAGAGCGACACCACCAGCGATACGCGTCCGCCGACTACCAGCCTGCTCAAAAGATCGCGTCCCAGATAATCGGTCCCCAGAAGATGAAGCGCAGATCCCCCGCTTATAAATGCGGGCGGCAGATACTTATCGCTTAAGCTCACCGCCATCGGATCCTGTGTTAAAAATATAGACCCGATAAGACCGTTCAAAATGAACAATACTGCAAAGAATCCAGCGATATACGGAAAGCGGTTTGTTCCGCGTCTTTCCTTTTTATCTGTTTTTAAAACTATATTCTTTTTTTCTGTTGTACTTATAACCGCGCTCTGCATCATACCTGCCCTCTTATCCTGGGATCGATCGCTGCATAAAGAATATCCGCCAGGAAATTCACTACTATCACAATAAGCGTCATCACTACCACCAGCCCCTGTACCATGGCATAATCTCTGTTCATTACCGACTGATAGGTAAGAAGTCCTATCCCCGGCCATGCAAACATCGTCTCTGTTATCATCGTGCCTGTCAGCTGCATTGCCAGCATCATGGACAGCATGCCTATCACGGGAATAGACGCATTCTTAAGAACATGTTTAAGTATCACGTTATGCTCCTTCATTCCCTTAAGCTTCACCAGCTTGATGTATTCTGAATCAAGTATCTCCACCATGCTGTTTCGAAGCACAAGAGCGATGTTAGTTGAGAACAGAAGTCCCATCGTCACACTGGGTAAAATATAGGACGCAAAACCGCTGTTGCCTGCTATCGGCAATACCCTGAGCCTTACGCCAAATATATCAATGGCCAGCATCAGCACAAAGAAGCCCGGTATGGCGTGACACAAAGCAAAGAAACTCAGAAAAAACTTATTTAAGAATGTTTTCCGAAGAAGCGTTGAAAGTATCCCCAGCGCAAATCCAAGTACCGTAGTTACCAGCATGATCGACAGCGCCAGACGCACGGTATTTGGAAAACGTGTGGCAATTGAATCCATTACAGGCTTTCTGGTCGCATATGAATTACCCAGATTCCCATGCAGCGCTTCTTTAACGAAATATACAAACTGCAGCGGAAGCGGTTTATCCAGACCAAAGTTTGCCATATACACTTCACGCTGCTCCTGCGTTGCATCCATCGGGATATAAATATCCTCAGGACTTCCTGTTGATCGCGTGATCAGAAATATCGCGATCACAACGATCAGCAGGGTTGCTATTGACTGTATCAGTTTGTCCAAAACATATTTGAGCATAGTCCCACCCACAATAATGCTTACTTCTTGATAGTCTTATAGTATTGAGCGGTAAATCCACCTTGATTGTTACCATAGTCTGCCAGCCAGGTTCCTACCTTGGGCGATACACCCCAGAGCTGGTCGATGTATGCCACACCGAAGGTATACTTGAGTTCGTCATCTACTTTTGTCATCAGCTGAAGATCATATTTGTTACGTTCCTCCAGAGTATCAGCCTCAAGGCCCTTCTGATAGATCTCGTCAACACTTACATCGTTACGTATTACAGAGCATCTGCCTGTAGTTGTATAGAATATCTCTTTTGCAAGCAGACCGTTATTAAGACCGCAAGGCGATGAATGAAGGAATACTGCGCCTACGCCTTCCTCTGTGAGCTCCTGTCCGTTACCGCGGAGAAGCTGCATCTCAAGCGTCTCATCCAGCTGGTGGAGCTCAACCTGTACGCCCACAGCCTGCCAGTAGCTTGCGATCAGCTCTGCCAGCTGTGCGCGGAAATCTCCTGATGCCACGTAAAGCCTTACTGTCGGTTTTTCAAATGCATTGGGATAACCGGCCTTTGCCAGCAGTTCCTTTGCCTTTTCGGGATCATATTCGGTAGCCTTCCATGCAGGATCCCAGTGCTCGCCTATCTCGGAAGCTTTCCAGTATTTTTCCGGCGCTGCATAGCCGTTAAAGAATGCATTAACGATATCTTCACGATTGATCGCATAATCAAGCGCTCTGCGCACGTCTTCATTCTGAACTGCTTCACCTGTATTCTCCCATGCACCCTGTACAAGGATAGCTGTCATAGTCGTCTTTGCCAGATTCTTTACACTGATATTCGGGAAACTCTCAAGTTCCGCAAGATTATCAAAGTTAAGCGATGCTATATCCACTTCACCTGTCTTTAAGAGTGCAAGCTGTGTGCTGGCTTCGGGAATATTGCGGACAATGATCTTCTTATACTCGGGATTGTCTCTCCAGTGATTTTCTACTGCAGTAAGGGTTACCGATGTGTCCGGAACTATCTCGGTTATCTGATATACGCCTGTCCCGATGGGATGGTCGTTGAAATACTCCTCGCCGTTTGCTTCGATATACGCCTTGGGAAGGATACGGATACCGCTTATGGATGATAAGAAGAAAGGATAAACTTTCTTTAAATGTACCACGAAGCTGTACTGGTCGGGCTGTTCAAAGCTCTCAACATAATTGGTAAGTGTTGCGCCGTTGATGGCGTC
>CADAHD010000255.1 GCA_902787595.1 uncultured Lachnospiraceae bacterium | reverse complement strand
ATATATAAGATATGCCCCCACATTCAGCGGCGAGCAGAAGAAAGTGTCCTCGGCAAAGCCCGCAACTTTAAGCTCATAGGTATTATCGCCGATCTTGATCTCCAGGATATCGCCTTTTTCAAATTCCATCGACATCCTTGCCGGCAGGACCGCTTCATTGCCCTGCATCTTAGCTGTATCAATGCTTATTTTCTGTATGCTTCTTTCCTGTTCATATGATTCAAAATACATGGCATAATCCGTCCAGGCCTTAGCACCCTTATGCCTGAATTTAGAAGCAGAAAGAGGCAGGAGCTTGTGTTTTTCAAATCCTTTAACATATTCATTTCCCTTAAGCATCTCTTCAAGCTTGGCCTCACCGACTTTATCCTCTGTCATGAGCATCACCAGATCCGCGCCGTTTATCTGATCATATACCGTATCCAGAACACTGCCCGTACCCAGGAGGAAACTTAAACTGATGAAAATAAGAAAGGATGCTATCAGTGTCATCAGCAGGAAGGTGATCATATCCTTCTTCTGCTTTTTTATATTATTCTTGGCAATAAATAAATATCTGAACATTCTTACCACCCCATGTCCTGAAGGAAGTTTTTAAGCTTTTCGTGCCTCTCCTTCGCCTTCTCTATATGCGGATTGCTCTCATCTTTATAATCCCCGACATATTCTCCCAGCTCTATCTCATCCGATATAACACCGTCTGCAAGATAGATGATCCTGCTGCCGCGTTCAGCGGCCTTTATGGTATGCGTGACCATCACTATGCTCTGTCCTTCATCATTAAGGCCCGATAAGATATTGAGCACGTTTTCCGTATTCTGTGAGTTTAAGGCGCCGGTAGGCTCGTCTGCAAAAAGCACTTCCGGACTGTTGATGACACCGCGCACCACTGCCACTCTCTGCTGCTGTCCACCGCTCATCTGGGTCGGGAATTTATCCCAGTCACTTTCCCCGATCTCGACCCTCTCAAGCAGTTTCTTTGCCTTTTGCGCCAGTTCCTTTCTGTTGCTGTGCTTTAAGAGACCGCAGACCATTATATTATCCAGAGCGCTCATACTGTCGTTTAAGTAGTTCTGCTGGAACACAAAGCCCACATGGTTGCGGCGGAACAACGCCAGCTTGTCATTGTTGAATTTAGATATCTCGGTCTCTTTAGTCTTATCCCCGTCAGCGGTATAATAAGTAACCGTTCCAAGGCTGGGTCTGTCCATGCCTGATACCGAATACAGCAGTGTTGATTTACCTGAACCGGAGTTTCCCATTATGACCGTGAAATCACCTTTGTATATTGACAGGTTCAGGTTCCTTAACACATGCTGCTGCACGCTTCCGTTTGAGAAGGTTTTTGAAAGATCCTTTACCTGTATTACTGTTTTCTTATCCATTATCATTTTCTCCCGTCAGTCAACCTTGATGTTCACGCCTTCGCTCAGCTCCTGGCTGTCGTTCCAGATCACGCAGTCGCCTGCATTAAGACCGCTCAATACTTCTATCATATCATCATTCTGCATTCCGGTCTCGATATATTTCTTAACAGCTTTCTTATCGCCGGCTATATATACGTAATCGCCCTTTTCATCGTAGTTGAGCGCGTCCATAGGGATACGGATCGCATCGTTTACGGACGCCGTATTCACTTTTGCCTTTGCCTCAAGCCCTAAGATGATATCGTCATCAGGCTGATCCAGCTTTATCTCAACGTCCACGCCTATATCATTTGCTGCTGTCTTATTTGATATACGCTCTACCCTGCCACTGTAATCCTTTCCTTTGATGCTTACGCAAGCGCTCTGTTCGGGATGCAGGTTTACTATATCATATTTGTTGACATTCAGCCTGACCATTACGGTTTCGGTTGAATCTATCGTGAGTAAAAGTCCGCCTTTTGCCACATAGGAATCTTCCGTTACGTTTACGGCGCTTACCACACCGTCAAAGTCCGCTCTTATGCCTTTCTTTGCTTCTTCAAGCTCTTCGATCTTTTTCTGCGCCTCAAATTCATTCAGTGCTTTGACTGCTTCCAGCTTATCCTTATCCGCTGCTGTCATGGTGGCTGTTACCGTCGAAGCTTTCTGGCTGGTCATCTCTGCCTTGTATTCCCTGCAGGCTGCCAGATGAGCGCTTAATTCGTTGAGCTGCTTCTGCATCTCGATCACTTCGTAGTTTGACTGCATCTCTGCAGTGTTGGAAGCTATCTGCTTCTGAAGCTCCTCATATTCCTCCGAATCCGGCTTGTCCGACCATTCGATAAGCGATATCTGAAGCGCTGCTCCGTGATCGGCTATCTGCGCTCTCTTATATGCTATATCGCTTTCAAGCTGTGTGATAGCTGCCTGGTAATCGTTTATCTGCGTATCCAGTACCTTAAGATTTCTCTTTGCCTCAGCATTAAGGCCTGCCACTCTTGAATCACTCTGCAGCGCGCTGTTATAACTTTCCTGATCTACTGCTGCCGACATGTTCGTAAGCTCGATAAGCTCGTCGATCCTGGCATTATCATAAGCTGCCAGCAGATCTCCCTTCTTAACCCTGTCGCCTTCCTTAACGTATACCTTAGCTACCTTTCCGTCTATGTCTGCATAGAAGCTTTTACTGTTTTCGCTTTCCACATTGCCGTTGATCTCAAGTGTGCGGACTATCTCTCCGCGGTCCACTACATAAGAGGTTACTGACATAGCCGCATTTGAATACATCTTAAGTCCGCCGCCTGCCACTACTGCTGCAGTTGCCACTCCAAGTATCGCCATTGTTACCTTTTTCTTTAAAGCCATTTCTTTTTCCTCCTCGTTATATATAAAAAAATTCCGTATCGCTTTTGCTGATACTAATGTATCGCAAAGTGATACGGAAGTCTTGACATGATCCTTGCACGATCATGAAATGATCCTTTCTTAATTCTTAACTGTTTCTTACTCGGTGTGGGTACCGATACCGGCTATACTTTGTCACTGCATTGGCGGCAGGATGAGCGTAGTCTTTAACGCCGGCCCTCTACTGCTTTCTTCAGATGCTTTATGCTTGTGCGGCTCAGGGCTTTAGGGTCAGCCAGCAGTTTATCCTGCATCAGTTCCAGGTCCTTTAAAATGATGGGATGGATATGGTCGCCGGTAGAAACGCCGCCACCCATCTCATGCTCAAGAAATATCTCTTTCGTAAAGGCTATCCTGCACCCCCTCTGCATAAGACTTACGATAAAAGGAAAATCATCCAGCAGGCGGTAGTCCTCATCAAGATAGCCGTATTTTTCAAATAAGCCTTTGCTGTATGCGGTACAGCAGGAGCTTATCAGGTTACGCTTCTGCACCATGTAATTCAGTAATATACCGGAGCAGAACTTAAGCCCAAGCTCCGTAAATATCCCGGGTCTTACCTTGCTGTGATCGCCGTAACAGTCCCGGCGTCTGCCGGTAAGTATCAGCTCACCGCTGTTCTTAAAATCTCTGATTATCCTCGAGATAGTAGATGCGGTCGGGAAACGGTCCCCGGGGCTGCAGAAAATGATATACTCTCCGCGCGCCAGCTTAAACAGCTTGTTAAAATGCGCCACAGAGCCCATGTTCTCTTTATTTACATTAATGCGCACATCCGCAAAATTTCTGCCCAGCCTCTCCTTAAGTCCTTCAAGTACGGAAGTGTCATATTCCTTCGAGCAGTCATCACTGATGATAAGCTCCACATTCGAACAGTCCCTCTGTTCCTCCAGCGACGCCAGCGTACTCTCCGCTTCATCAAAATTGTTATACAGCACAAAAAGCACCGTTGCCCTTATATCCATCAGATATCAAGCTCCCATATCCTGTATACATTGGTCCTGCCGCCAAATCCTTCCTTCTGTGAGATAAGGCCTTCATTAAGGTATTTTCCGCCGTCTTCCGTGGATATC
>CADAHD010000254.1 GCA_902787595.1 uncultured Lachnospiraceae bacterium | reverse complement strand
TGGAGCGATTACCGTATAGTACAGTATGAGGAACCCTTCAGCGCCTTAAAGGATGTAACTGTCCAGGGCCATGTCAACGTCATGTATGACTATGACGGTATCATGCGCCATGCGTTGTTATATATCAATCCCGGGCAGCGTGAATACTATATGCCGTATCAGGCAGCTATCATGTATGCGCAGAAAAAAGGGATCAATATAGAACCCCCGCTGACAAACGACCGCGGACAGTTTTATGTTACATTTACCGGTAAGCCCGGAGATTATTACGATCAGTCTTTTGCGGATCTTATCAACGGAAAGATACCTTCAAGCTATTATGATGACAAGATCGTATATATCGGACCTTATGCAGCCGGACTTCAGGATTCGTACTATACGCCTATAGACCGTGCTGAGGCTATGTATGGCGTTGAGTTCCATGCGAATGTGGCGCAGCAGATACTATCCGGTAATTATCGCAGTGAGGTAAATGACAGAGTCCAATATATGGTACTCTTTATCATCTGCTTTATTTCCGGCATCTGCTTCTTTAAATGGAAGATACTGCCTTCGCTGGGTTTGTGTGCAGCCATAGCCGGTGGTGATATGCTGCTATCGGTTATTGTTTATGATAAGGGATATATCCTTCATCCGCTGTGGATACCTGTAGGCGTGGTACTGATCTACCTTTCATCGGTGGTATGGCATTATGTTCATGCTGCCCGTGAAAGAGCACAGATAACACGTACCTTTGAGCGTTATGTGGCACCGGAGATCGTACAGGAGATATTAAAGGAAGGAACGGATTCGCTGTCGCTTGGCGGCAAGCTTATCGATATCGCAGTACTTTTTGTGGATGTGCGCGGATTTACCACCATGTCCGAGCGCCTGGAGCCGGAAAAGGTAGTGTATATCTTAAACCGATATCTTACGATGGCCAGCAGCTGTGTTGAGGAAAACAAAGGTACTCTTGATAAATTCGTAGGAGATGCTATGATGGCTTTCTGGGGTGCGCCGCTGCCGCAGGAAGATGCGGTATATAATGCGGTAAAAACCGCGCAGGCCATAGTCGACGGTGCAAAGAGAGTATCGGATGAACTTAAGGAAGAAATAGGCGAAGAACTGCGCGTTGGCGTAGGAGTCAATTACGGTCCTGCCGTAGTGGGAAATATGGGGGCAGAACGTCATATGGATTATACTGCCATCGGTGACACCGTAAATACAGCAGCGCGTCTTGAAGCAAATGCACCGGGCGGTACCGTATACATAAGCCGTGCGGTCGCGGATAAGCTGGGCGATAAGATAGAGTATACCTCTCTTGGCGGGACCATTAAGTTAAAAGGAAAGGCTGAGGGCTTCGAAGTTCTAAAGCTTGAGAAGATAAAAGACTGAAGTTTGGGATCTGAAAAGTCAGCGGAAATATAAAATGAGTTTATCGATAATATTGCAGCAGATGGGAGTGATCTGCATTCTGGTGGCGATAGGGATATTGCTGCAGAAGAAGGGCGTGGTCGATGCCCTTACATCAAAGAAGCTTTCGGCCATAGTAGTTGATGTATGTAATCCGGCCATGATAATGGCGTCCATCCTGGGCGGGGATATCACGGCAGGACATAAGGATCTGATATATGCCGCGATACTTGGAGCGGCTTTTTACACGCTTCTGATCATCACGGGACTTCTGATGCCGCGTATTCTGCAGGTGGAGCCTGATAAACGCAAATTCTATAATCTGATGAGCGTATATACCAATACCGGATTTCTGGGCATTCCGGTAGCAAAGGCGATACTCCCGCCTAATGCTATCATCTATGTTATAGTCATCAATGTATTTTACAGCCTGCTGTTTTATACCCACGGACTTACGGTGCTGGGAAAGACAGGTGACAGTGATAAAAAGAATCCCTTATTGAACATCATAAACCCCGGGACCGTAATGGCGCTCTTAAGCCTGGTGGTATTCTGGTTTGACATCAAGCTGCCGCCGATACTGGGAAATACAGTACAGTATGTGGGCAATGCCACTGTGTTTTTATCAATGGTACTGCTCGGAGTATCTATCTCAAGATCAAAACTGTCGCAGTCACTTAAAGATATCAGGATATGGATGTTCATACTGCTTCGTATGATACTTCTGCCCATAGCTATCGTACTGGTACTGCACAGCATTTCTTTTGATAAGACAGCCACATTGGCAATGTGCCTTATGGCAGCGGTTCCCGTCGGTAACCTTCCGATGATACAGGCAGAGAAGCAAGGCATGGACAGCACGATACTTTCATCCGCCATAGCCGTGACTACAGCAGTTTCAATATTTACGATAACGGCTCTCATCGCGGTGGCGACGGTGATGCTGTAGTATACTTTAGAATACAGTCTTGAAAAATTATCAAAACAGTGTTATAAATTAAAAGCTGCTTTTGAGCATAAAAAAATACAGGGGAGCTTGTAGTGGCAGGCTGAGAGGAAGTAATCAACTTCGACCCGTGAACCTGATGCGGATAATGCCGTCGTAGGAAGTCATATAAAGATTTTTTACAGGAGGATACCGTATCGGTGTCCTCATTTTTTATGCACAGGGTCGCCGAAATACTTATAAAAGGAGAACTTATCATGAAAAAAGCAAACATTAAAAAACTGGCATTATCCGGAGTGTTATGCGCGGTTGCGGTAGTGGGGAGCATGTTCTCGTTTCCGGTTTTCGGAAGCAAATGTGCGCCTGTGCAGCATATGGTGAACATACTGTGTGCTGTGTTACTGGGACCCTTCTACGGCGTGGGTGCAGCCTTTGTTGCATCGCTTCTGCGTAACCTTTTGGGACTGGGAAGTCTTTTGGCTTTTCCGGGAAGCATGTTCGGCGCATTGTTATGCGGCATCATCTACTCAAAGAGTAAGAACCTGATAGCTACCGTTATAGGAGAAGTTTTCGGTACTGCCGTGATCGGCGGGCTTTGCGCATATCCGGTAGCGATACTCTTTATGGGAAAGAGCGCTGCGGAGCTGGCCTTCTACGCATATGTTATCCCGTTTCTGATATCTACCGCAGCGGGCGCACTGATATCTTCGGTAATACTTTTCAGCCTGCAGAAGACAAAGACACTGCACAACATGCAGGAAGCTATCAGTCACTAAGGAGGACATATGCTGGGACATCTGCTTGATAATGTCAGAAACAAAAATCCGATGATACACTGTATCACGAATTATGTTTCGATAAACGACTGCGCGAATATACTGCTTGCATGCGGAGCATCTCCCATAATGGCTGATGATGAAGAAGAAGCGGCGGAAGTAACATCTTCCTGCGATGGGCTGTATCTAAACATGGGAATGTTAAGCAACCGGAAAGTATCTTCCATGCTCACGGCCGGCAGGAAGGCTAATGAGCTGGGACATCCCGTGGTTTTAGATCCTGTGGGTGTCGGAGTATCTGCGCTCAGAAGACAGAGTGTAAAGCAGCTGCTTTCCGGGATAAGCTTTTGTGCGATACGCGGCAACTTATCGGAGATACGCACCATTGCTTGCGGCAGCGGGAATACAAAAGGCGTTGATGCCGGTACTGCCGACAGGGTCACGGAAGCGGAGATAGACGATATCGCAGCGATGGCGAAAGACCTGTCATCACGGACAAAAGCAGTCATAGTCGTGACCGGCGCTATAGATATAGTTGCAGATGCTAAGACAGCTTATTGCATAAGAAACGGCCATCCGATGATGAGGATGGTGAGTGGTACGGGCTGTCAGCTGTCGGCATTGCTTGCGGCATATATCACGGCAGGTCAGGAGGATAAACTTTCAGCGGCTGTGGCTGCGGTATGTGCTATGGGATATGCAGGTGAAACGGCATATAAGAGACTGGCTAAAACAGACGGAAACGCCGCATACCGCGCCGCGCCGTTCGTTGCTTT
>CADAHD010000253.1:3918-5832 GCA_902787595.1 uncultured Lachnospiraceae bacterium | reverse complement strand
CTTTCGGATCTGGAAGCCGAGATAATACGCCAGTTTGCAAAGGGGCATAAGGATTTCTTTAAGAGGCTGGAGGAATACGCAGAGCGGTATAAAGATCATGCGCGTGAAGATGTGCTAAGGCTTCCGACGGAGATGTCTTACTACGTGGCTTTTATCAGGTTTATGGAAAAAGCGCGGGAAGCGGGCTGCGTGTTCTGCGAACCTGTGGTATCAAAGGACAGGTTCCGCGTCAGCGGACTGTACGATCTGGCGCTGTTTCTGGTGAATTCGGCGAGCGGAAAGGAAGTCGTCGATAATGATGCGGAGTTTTTTGAGGGTGAGAGCTTCTTTGTGCTGACCGGGCCCAATCAGGGCGGCAAGACCACATTTGCCAGAAGCCTGGGACAGCTTATATATTTTGCGAAGATGGGGCTGGATGCGCCGGCGAAGGACGCCGTGCTGCCTCACTTTACGGATCTGCTGACACACTTCTCCGTGGAGGAGAGCACGGAAAGCGGAAGGGGAAAACTGCTTGATGAACTGGAGCGTCTCAAGCCCATGTATAAGGAAGAGCATGAAGGCGCCTTCGTGGTGATAAACGAGCTCTTTACCACTGCGGCAAATTATGATGCATGCATCATGGGCAAAAAGGTGCTGGAATTCTTTATAGACCGTAAGTGCAGGGGGATATATGTAACGCATCTGAACGAACTGGCGGATTCGGCAAAAGGCGTTGTGAGCCTGCGGGCGCAGGTGGATGAGCATAAGGTTCAGACCTATCGCATCAAGAGGGATAAAGCTGTGGAAAATACCGGCGTGAACAGCCGTGTGGAGAAATACGGTCTTACTTATGAGAAGATAAAGGAGAGATTTAAGTGAACGTAAATCTTTTGTATTCATATAAAGACTGGACGCATATCAGGCAATATTACGACTGGAGAGGCATCGTTAAGGACCTGGGACTGGACGCGCTTTTTAAGGCGGCGTCCATCGACAGCGTGGTCAAAGTAAACAGGAAGGTCTACCGTGAGGTTGAAGACGAGTTCTTTGACCAGTCAGTAAGAAGAGTCATGTGCGTGCCGCTGGAAAATGCGGAAGAAGTGCATTTCCGGCAGAGCGTGTTAAAGGACTGCATAAGGCATGAGGAACTGACTGCGGAGCTTTATTCCGTTGCGGAGAGGGTACTGGCGGATTGCGAGAAGCTGGGAAAGAACAAGAGCCATACAGGCGTGGTGGATTCGAAATCCGATCTGATAACGGATATACGCGTGCTGCGTCTATTGACCGATGCCATGAAAGAAGTGCGCAGTCTGCTGCTGACCAGAGCCGGGGATCTGAGCTCTCAGGGCTTTATCGATCTGTTTGAACGCGTTGATGCGGGCTATTCCGAAGAGCTGCAGGAGAATCTGGACAAGGTGATGGACAGCATGCTTTTTTATGCCAATGCGTATTCGGGAACATCGGAGCGCGGGATGTACGAGATGAACCGGCCGCTGATAGAGTTTGACTGCGGCATAGCCGACGGCCTTAAACTGGGCGATATCAGGCTTGAAAAGATGGAAAACAAGGTGGTGTCCTATTCCAATCCTTACGGTCTGGCTGCGCAGATCAAAGGACAGATCAACCGCATCATGCCCAAATATATCGCGCTCTACAGGAATTCCGCACTGCAGTCGGATGCCGCGGAAATGGAATTTCAGGCTGTGAGCTGCGTGATGTCTTACTTCCGTGATATCCTGCAGTCGTTTTCGTATTTCTTTGATCAGCTGCGTTTCCAGCTGGGCTTTTATATAGGGGCGATGAATATCCGCTATCAGATGAAGCGGTATCAGATAGAAAACTGCTTTCCGGAGGTGGGAAAACAGGATTCCTTTAAATACAGTGATCTGAAAGAAGCGGCCATGGTATTTAAAACAAAGAAGCAGGCTGTGGGAA
>CADAHD010000253.1:0-3894 GCA_902787595.1 uncultured Lachnospiraceae bacterium | reverse complement strand
ACGGCAGCTTAGACGGCAGGATGCTGGCAGTGATAACCGGCGCCAATCAGGGCGGCAAATCAACCTTCCTGCGCAGCGTGGGCATAGCTCAGGTGATGATGCAGTGCGGCATGATGGTGGCTGCAAAGCAGTACAGGAGCGGATTGTATCCCAACTTTTTTACGCACTTCACAAGACGCGAGGACAGCGCGATGAACAGCGGCAGGCTGGATGAAGAATTGAAGAGGATGGACAGGATAATCGATCATCTGGGTAAGGATTCACTGATACTGCTAAACGAGTCCTTTGCGACGACCACGGAGAAAGAAGGCTCGGCGATAGCTTATGACATAATAAAAGCGCTGAAGGAAGAAGGCGTCAGGATCTTTACCGTGACACACCTTCTGTCCTTTGCGCAGAGAATGTACGACGAGACCGGGCCGGATGATAAGGAGACCGGCTTTCTGGGGGCGGAGCGTCTTACGGACGGGAAACGTACCTTTAAGATGATACCCCACGCCCCGGAGAAGAGCAGTTTTGGTCTTGAACTTTTTGAAGAAGTCCTGTCTTAATACGGATCGGGCGCGCTCATCAGAACTATCTCGCCGTTACTGTCAAAATAAACCTGCATGAGACCGCCGTCCGGATCGTCTTCGGACCAGGTGGCGAAGTCCTTTATATCAAGGGGCTGGGTAAATACATTTTCCATATAGACAAAGTATATCGGGCAGTCGTCGGAGATGTTATACTCAAAATAGTCAGTGACTTCTCCGAAGGTATAGTCGTTCATGTAATCGTTGGGATCGGTGCTCAGACCGTATTGTTTAAGTTTGTCAGTTTCATCGAGATAGATCAGCTCCAGTTCCTGCATTAATATCTTTCCGTTGCCGCTGCCGGGCTTTACGCTGTAATAGCCGCTTTGGTACACGTCGCTTCCGGAAGCGGAAGAGAGTTTATCCTGCAGTCCGCTGAAAGTGAGCGATAAAAGATATTTATCGAGGGTGCCGTAATCATAAATACAGTAATCCGGGGAAACGGATATCACATAGGCGTAACCGTAGCCCGGAACGGTGGAATCCCATGCCATGCGGGACTCCGTGAAAATACCCATGTTATAGCGCGTATCCTCATTGGAACCCTCGAGCCATAAAGCAAACAGGGCATCTCTGCCATTCACCATGATATGAGTCGAAGCAATAGGGTTATCGCCGTCACCATAACCGTAAATGGTCAGGTCGTCGGAGCTTGCGCTTGAGAATAACTGCTTGAGGCACAGATCGGCAAATTCGGCCTGAGCCGTGGCGTTAGCATAGGTAAGGTAATGTTTGTCAGTTATGAAGCATATATTGCTGATCTTTATGGTGCCGTCTTCTGACATATCCTCAAAGTAATAAGTATTATCGCTGTGTATCTCGGATCTTATATTTTTGAGGCCGGGCAGGGCCGTGGAATTTACAAGGTAGTTCTTGTTTACCCCCGAAATGTTTGTGGAATCAAAACCGGTATCATCGGCTTCGTTGTAGATGCCGCACATGGGAAGATCTTCGGGATAGTCCTTGTCCCATAAGCCGTTCTTTGTAGAATTGAAATTATCGTAGCCTACCCAGGACAGATAGCCTTCAGGAAGGTCTTTGACCGGAGCGCCCGGAAGATAGACCATCAGCTCTTTTGAACTGCCGATACCGTAGGGATCGGTATAGATATAGTGCATGTCATCCTTTGTTTCTTCGGTGCCGACTTTGTGCTCATATTTGATATCGCCTATCGTTACCTTGTAAATGTAAGGTGCGGTTTCGGTATAAGTCGAAAAGTGTCCCTTAAAGATGCATTCGTACTTGCTGCCGTTGGGATACCCCGGACCTGAGACGCCCATATCATAATCATAATATTCGCCTTTAAAGCTGCCGTCGGGATTGACTGTGAGCTCTGTTGCCCAGCCGCCGGCGCCGCTGGAAAAGACATAGCTCCAGTTGGCCATCTCCTCATACAGACTGAGGTCAACGACGGGCTCCGGAGTTTCCGTGGGAGTAGGAGTTTCTGCTGCCTGCGTGGGAGCAGGCGTGGGATCCTTACGATCATCGTCTATCAATCCCCTGCTTTCGGGGGTGTTTGTGCAGGCGCACAGAGCCAGTGCCAGGGCCGGGACTGCTGTCCAAAATCTTTTATTCTTCATCTTTGAATCCTCCCTCATAAGAACAACGATGTGTTTTAAGTATATATGGGATAATGGCAATTAGCAATAGAAAGCGGGCGAAAAAAGGCTATACATTAACAGTGCTGTGGGATATAATCTAAAAAGGCGATTTATGGTTGGCAGGAGGCTTAAGTGCGTCAGTATAAAGGAACAGCCATTGTTAAGGGCATAGCCGTCGGAAAGATCTGCATCTATAAGAGAAAGGAAAAGCAGATCGAGCGGACACAGATCAGTGATGTGGGAGCGGAGCTTCTTAAGCTTGAAGAGGCAAAGGCAGAAGCGTCGGATCAGCTGCAGGCTCTTTATGATAAGACCTTAGATGAAGCGGGGCCGGAAAGTGCTGCCATCTTTGAAATGCACAGCATGATACTTGAAGACGGCGCATATAACGACATCATCACCGAGATGATCGAAAACGAAAAGGTCTGCGCCGAATATGCGGTGAAAGCTGCAGGCAGAAGATTTGAAGACATGTTTGCGGACATGGACGATGAGCTGATCAGGGATCGCAGCGCGGATATACGGGATGTTACCGACAGGCTGCTTAAGGTACTGCTTAAAGAGAATGATGAGTTTGCGCCGCAGGAGCCGGTGATACTGGCAGCCGAGGATCTGTCTCCTTCAGAGACCATGCGCTTTGACAGATCAAAGCTTTTGGGCTTTGTTACACATCTGGGTTCTGCGGATTCACATACCGCTATTCTGGCGGGGATCATGAACATCCCGGCGATAATGGGTATAGAGATAGACGAAGCCTGGGATAAAAAGGCGGCGATAGTCGACGGCTTTGGCGGCGTGCTGACAACGGATCCGGATGAAGAGATGCTTAAGGAAGCAGGGAAGCGCAGCCGCAGCCATGAAGAAGATGTTAATGCCCTGCGTGGGCTTAAGACAGAAAAGAGCATAACGCAAAAGGGCAGGGAGATAAGGCTGTATGCAAATACAGGCAGCGCGGAGGATACTGCTGCCGCGCTGGAAAACGGCGCCGAAGGCATAGGGCTTATGCGCAGCGAATCCCTGTACTTAAGGAGCAACAGACTGCCTACGGAGGAAGAACAGTTCAGGGAATACAGGGCTGTGGTTTCGGGGATGGGCGGCAGACCCGTGGTGATCCGCACGATGGATCTGGGCGCCGATAAGAAGGTGGAATATCTTGGCCTGGAGGCAGAGGAGAATCCTGCCATGGGCTACAGAGGCATACGCATATGCCTCGACAGGCCGGAGATCTTCAGGACTCAGCTAAAGGCTATATACAGGGCATCGGCATACGGTAAGGTCTCTATAATGTTTCCGATGATCATTTCCGTTGACGAAGTGCGCCGCTGCAGGGAGCATGCGGAAGCGGTAAAGCAGAAGCTGAGGGAGAGCGGCACGGCTTTTGATGAAAATGTGCCCCTGGGTATAATGATAGAAACGCCGGCAGCAGCGCTGATAAGCGGCAGCCTGGCAAAGGAAGCGGACTTTTTCAGCATAGGAACAAATGATCTGATACAGTATACGCTGGCGGCGGACCGCAGGAATGACAAGCTTAAGGAGCTTAATGACAGGCATCATCCCGCTGTGCTGGAGCTGATACGCATGAGCGTGGAGAACGGCCATAAGGCGGGCATAAGCGTGGAGATATGCGGAGAGCTGGCGGCGGATACCACGCTGACAGAGAGTTTTATAAAGATGGGAGTTGACGGGCTTTCGGTATCGCCCGCTAATATACTGCCGCTGCG
>CADAHD010000252.1 GCA_902787595.1 uncultured Lachnospiraceae bacterium | reverse complement strand
ACCGTTACAATGATCAAGCTCCTTTTGAGCTTCAAGGATCTCCTTTTCTTTTTTCAAAAGTTCCTGCTCAAGCTGACTGAGTGAGTCTTTTGTTTTGACAAGTTCTGCATACAGCGTGTCTATTTCTTTAACACGTTTATCGTATTCTTCCTGCAGCTTTGCCAGCTTATCCCGGGTATCCTCCAATACTGCTGACAGCTGCTGTGCATTTTTCTTATCGCCCGATGAATTATAATTATCGATAAGCAGCTGCAATTTACGGCATTTTTCTTCCTCGTCTTCCAGCAGTTTTGTAAGATCATCTATGGATGACTGTTTTTCGCTGAGTTCGTCTCTTAATCTTGATTCCTCGGATAGTAAACCGCTGACCTTATTCTCAAGCGCTTTTTTTTCGCCGGACCATCTGAGTCTGTCATGCTCATACTCTTGCAGGATATTGTTTATTTCCTGTATCAGCTGTTTGTCGTCACGGGGTATTGTAAGTCCCTGCATAGCCTTTATCATTTCTCCTTCGGAAACAAAATGTTCCGTAAGAGTATCGCTTCGTTCTATGTAATTGATATCTATATTTCCGGTCATATCATTGGAAACAAAACCTATCCGGGCATCCATGCCGGAAGCAGTCAAAAACGGAACATAGCAGATACCGTTTTTCTTTTTTGATATAGACGACGGATCGGCGGTATGGTTCAGTTCATAAAAGCGTTTTTCTATTAGCTTGATCTCCTCGACTGAATAGAAACAGACAATGGATTTGGCTGCCGCGTCTGTAATGTTCAGCCGGTCATACGAAGCTTCCCATCTTTTTTTAAAAAGAGGGATAAGGTTTTCAAGCAGGCTGTAGATAAGAGAATTTGACCTTTCACATTCGGCAGTTATACCTGCTGATTTCTCTTCGGCGGTCATGATCTGCTCCGAAAGAAGCCGGTTCTCTTCTTTTTTTCCTTCTATGATCCTTTTATTATCTGCGCTCTGCTCCTTTTCATGGGCGGTGATCCAGGCGTCATTGCTCTTGATCTGCTCCTTATAAGCTGATATTGCAGATTTATTCTTTTTATCATCTTCAGCCAGTATGCTTGCGGAATATAACAGTGAATGCAGGGTCCTCATCCTGAGTTCGAACAGTCCGGTCATTTCATCGTTGTTTTTTGACTGTTCATTGTCGTAATGCTCTGCTTCGGTACTGCCTGTTTCGGATATGATAAGCCATACCAGCTTTGCAAGATGCCATATCGCCAGCTTCCGGGAGAAGAATAATAAACAGGCTGTCTCTGATACGATAAAGATAAGAAAAACCGGTAGCAATGACAGGGATGTGAGGATGATAAGAGCAAAAAATCCGATAAACAGCATGCAGGATAAGATCAGCCATAATCTCAAAAAAAACAGCGGACCGTGTTTTTTTCTGTCCGGATAACGCTTGTAAACCAGGTCGCTGATCTCGTATATGGATTTTCCCTTGATCTCGCCGGGATACAGTATCTTAGAGGCGGCACGGATTATCTTTGCCGAGCGCTCATCGGCGTTTTTGCTCTTGCCGGTAAGGAAAAGCAGGGCTGATCGTATAAGCCGTATTGTAATATCAACGAAAGCATTCGGATATGTTCCACTCGTATTTATATATTTGGCTGTATCCATCATTTCCTGTTTTAACGTTCTGTAAGAAGTGGTTTTGGCATGTGCTCCGGCCTTTTCGTTAAACTTTCCCACAAGATGGAGCAGAAAGCAGCAGATATTAAAGAAGAAAATGGAGCAGTATACAGAAATCCTGTATGTTTTCATTTCTGCTATCTGTTTTATGAGAACATTTTTGTCTGTTCTTATCGCTTTATCCAAAAGGTTTTCCATAGCAATCCCCTGCTGTTAATGTATTGATGATCCGGTATAGAGCAAACGATATCAGCGTTTTTAGGATAACATATTTTTATATCGTTTCCAAGTGAAGTCCGAATAGTGCTTTTTTGTTGAAAAATGACATGATATAGGCTAAAATTATAGGTATGAGAATACTTATAAAAAACGGAAAATTAGTTAATCCGGCGGGGCCGGAAGGAGCGCTGGATATCCTTGTAGAGGATGGAAAGATCCTGCAGACAGCCGGGAATATCGAGGCTGATGCAGAGCGTGTTATTGATGCCGGAGGATGCATAGTGGCACCGGGATTTGTTGATGTGCATGTGCACTTCAGGGATCCGGGGCAGACCTGGAAGGAGGATATATATACGGGAGCGGCAGCGGCAGCAGCCGGCGGATATACATCCGTGGTGATGATGGCCAATACCATACCGGCAGTGGACACGCCCGAAAACATTAAAGCCATGCTGGCTAAAGGCAGAGAGACGGATATTAAGGTATATGCCTGCGCCAATGTTACCGTGGGGATGAAGGGCGAAAAGCTTGTAGATATGCGCGCCATGAAAGATGCCGGAGCTGCAGGCTTTACGGATGACGGAAAACCCCTCATGGATGCGGAACTGGTGGAACAGGCCATGAAGCAGACCGCAGAGCTGGGGCTGCCCATAAGCTTTCATGAAGAGGATCCCCGGTATATCATCACTCCGGGTTACAATAAGGGAGCTGCATCGGAGCATTATGGCATAGGCGGCGCAGACCGCATGGCTGAGATCTCCATGATAGAAAGGGATATAGCTCTGGCGCTTAAGACCGGCGCAGAGATAGATATACAGCATATCAGCACAAAAGAAGGCGTAGAGCTGGTAAGACAGGCCAGGCTTAGGGCGGCTAATATACATGCCGAAGCCACGCCGCATCACTTTGCGCTGACCGAAGAAGCAGCGATCAGATATGGCACTATGGCAAAAATGAATCCGCCTCTCCGTACCGAAGAAGACAGAATGGCGATCATACAGGGGCTTGCGGACGGCACTATAGAGATGATAGCCACCGACCATGCGCCTCACAGCGCAGAGGAAAAAGCAAAAGGTTTAACAGAAGCTCCCAGTGGTATAATAGGACTTGAGACCGCGCTGGCTTTGGCCAATATGGTGCTTATAGACGGAGGCTATCTTACAGAAGAGCAGCTGATAGAGCGTTTGAGTCTGTCGCCTGCCCGTCTTTACGGACTTGATGCCGGAGTTATAAAGGAAGGCACAGACGCTGATATTGTTATATATGATCCGAATGAAAAATGGGTGCCGGAAAAATATGCATCCAGATCTTCCAATACGCCTTTTACCGGTATGGAACTTAAAGGTAAGGTAAAGTATACTATCTGCAGGGGCAGGATCGTTTATGAAGCGTAGGGCATACAGGGTAAAAAGCATATTACCTGTATTGCTGTTATCCGCGACAGCTTTGCTGAATATGGGAGGCTGCACGGGAAACGAAGCTGAGAAAGAGGAACTGCCGGAGGTTCATTTATCTGTATGGTGCTCCGAAGACAGTGTGCCCATTATGGACGAGGCAATGGGGCGATTTGCAAAGCTTCACGAGAAGGAAGCCAGCATTACCTATGTGGTCAGCGCTGAAAAAGAAGAAAACTGCCGAGTGACTGTTCTTAATAATCCTGCTGTGGCGGCTGATATCTTCTGCTTTGCCGATGATCAGCTCGAGGAACTGGTTAACGGCGGGGCGATAATGGAAGTAGGGGAAAATGCTCAGGCCGTCATTGAACGTGTGGGCGGCGCCGATTCCGGGGCAGCAGAAGCGGCAACGGCGTACGGTACTTTATATGCTTATCCCTTAAGCGCAGGCAACGGTTATTTTTTATATTATAATAAAGCTTATCTTGAAGATAAGGATGTGGCCGATTTTGATTCACTGCTTGCTGCGGCCGGGAAGTGCGGAAAAAAGGTAAGCATGGATATGGGCAGCGGCTGGTATATGTATTCTTTCTTTAAGGGCGCCGGATTGTATATGCGGCAGAATGATGAAGGTACAGCCAATAT
>CADAHD010000251.1 GCA_902787595.1 uncultured Lachnospiraceae bacterium | reverse complement strand
TGCTGTACATGGAGAATATAGGTGAGGTGCTTGCCAGAGTGCATAGCCTTCTGAAGCCGGGCGGGATATTCAGGGTAAAAGAACCCTTCGCCGTGCAGGATGTTAAGATAGGCAAGTATTATAATATCAAGAAGGTGGCGCAGCGTGCCCTGGAGCAGCCTTTTACGGGCAGCTTTGAGGAAGCGGCCGATGAACTGCAGCGTCTTTTGACGGAAGCGGTTAAGGGCCAGCTGGCCAGCGATGTACCTCTTGGCGCCTATCTGTCAGGCGGCATCGATTCGGCTACGGTAGTGGGCATCATGAGCAGATTAAGGCCCGGAGATGTCAAGACATTTTCCATAGGCTTTGATGATAAGAAATATGATGAGGCACCGGAAGCAGAGGCTATAGCAAAACATCTGGGAACAGACCATACACAGCGTTATGTGACGGAAAAGGATCTTAAAGAAGTGATACCGCGTATCGCCTCTATCTACGGGGAACCCTATGCGGATTCTTCGCAGATACCTACTTATCTGGTAAGCGCCCTGGCAAAGACTAAAGTCACCGTGTGTCTGAGCGGTGATGCGGGCGATGAGCTTTTCTGCGGTTACAGGACATATCCGCAGATGCTCGATCTGTGGAATAAGATAAAAGGCGTGCCTAAGCCGCTGCGTATGGCAGTGGGAGGCGTGGCCGGCAGTATAACAGGCAGTATCCCCAAGGCTTACCGTGCGGGGATGTGTCTTAAGGCCGGCAATATACTGGAGTTTAAGGAAGCAGTGGATCATTATGATCCTTATATCGACAAGCTTACGGATGGTCCTGTATCGATAATAAGACCCGCACTGCCCGGCGACGCGCTGCAGCAGATGATGCTGGATGATCTGATGAGGTATCATCCGGAGGATATACTGGTAAAGGTAGACCGGGCCGGTATGGCGGTATCATTGGAAAACAGGATACCGATGCTTGATAAGGATGTTGTCGCGTTTGCGCTCAGCCTGCCTTCCGCGTATAAGTACGACGGCAGTACGGCGAAGAAGGTGCTTAAGGAAGTGCTGTATCGTTATGTGCCCAAGGAAATGATGGACAGACCCAAGAAAGGTTTTGCGGTACCGCTTGAGCGCTGGCTTAAGGAGGGCGATACAAAGGAGTGGGCCGATGAGCTTATTACCAACAGCAGGGCGGCTTCCGATAAACTGATCAACAAAAAAGAGATGCTTAAACTGTGGGCGGAGTTTTTGAAGAACGGCCGCTCACCCAGACTGATATGGAATGTGCTTATGCTTGAACAGTGGTACAGAGGGGGTAACAACAAGTGAAGATCGCGATGATATTACCACATTTTTATCCGTACGTGGGTGGTGCGGAGACCATGTTCTATGAACTGGCAAAGGGTATGATAGAACGCGGCCATGAGGTGCATGTTGTAGCAGAGAAAGTTGATGATGAGCACAACGGTGCCATGAATGTGGACGGGATAGATGTATGGTACTGCAAATGGAAGAGCGCCTTCGGACATCCGTTCCCGAAGAAAAAGGATATTGAACCGCAGATAGAGTGGTGTGATGTGGTACACACATCCATATTTACCACATCTCCCATAGTCAGTAAGCTGGCAAAGAAATACAATAAACCTGCTCTGCTTACGGTTTTTGAAGTGCGCGGAAATAAGTGGTTCTGGTCTGATGCTGTTCACAGGGCAGTTCTTTATGATGTTGTGGAACAGTATTGCTGCCGTCAGAAGTTTGATGTTTACCACGCGATATCCGATGCAACTAAAAACGACTATCAGAAGTACTGCGGGAAAAAGAAAGATGTGCGCCGCGTATATCTTGCCAACGATATGGGCAGGGAAGAACAGTCTGTAAATAAAGACTTTAATATAAGGGAATACTTTAAGGTAAAGGATCAGTTTATCTTCCTTTTCTACGGCCGCCCCGGCAAGACCAAGGGTGTGTATGTATATGAAAAAGCGATCTGTCTGCTCGTAAAGAGAGGCGTGGATCTGAGTAATGTGCGTTTCTGTTTCCTTCTGGGAAAGGAACCGGTCAAGCCCAGACGTCAGTTCTTGGAGCGTATGCGTAACGATCATCTGCGCGGACAGGTCAGGGTACGTCCTTCGCTCTCAAGGGAGGATCTGGCAGCATGTATCAGGCAGGCGGATTGTGTAGTGGTGCCGTCGCTTACCGAGGGCTTCGGTTTTTCCGCGCTTGAGACCTGTCAGAGCGGGACGCCGCTTATATACAGTGACGGCGGATCCCTTCCGGAAGTGGCATACGGTAAATGCCGTTCGTTTAAGAACAGGAATGCGGCGGATCTGGCCGATAAGCTGCAGGCCGTTATCGAGGGAAGGGAAGATGCATTCGAGGAAGTGCCCGAAAAGACCTTCCCGATGGAAGATATGCTGGGCGGCATAGAGGATATCTATAACGAGATGGTGACAAGATGCTGATGTTCGTATTTCTGGCAGGGCTTATGCTCAGTGCCGGTATAGTGGCTTTTGCACATAAGAAAGTGGATTTCGCAAAAGTACTGATACTGGGATGCGGAGGATATTTTGCCGCATATGCATTTGTCAGCGGCATGCTCTTTTTGCTGGAAATGTTCATGGTGGTACGCTGTGCGGTGATCACTGCGATCGTGCTTTTGGTGATATTCCTGATCCAGCTGGCGGTAAAGCGCTTTGAAGTGCCCATGATACGCTACCGCTGGAAGGAATACCTGCCTCTCGCAATAATACTGATACTCTGTGCATTCATATCTCGTGGGAACATTACGGGATACCACGGTACCGGACAGGATGAAGGCCTCTACCAGATCCGCGCCATGTATTATTACATGGATCAGACGGATACGGATGTTTTTTTCAGGGAATACGAGCTTATTACCGAGAGTAAGTACGAAGCGGAACTGTACGGTGAAGAGATACGTGACCTTTTAGGTTATCATCCCGATTACGATTTCCATGAACAATACGGCACAATAAAAGGCGTGCTACACGGACTGGGAGTACTGCCTGCCATCATGGCATTGTGGGGAAGGCTATTTGGCCTGGAATATATGAACCACGTGATGATGACATGCTATCTGATATCCATCGGAAACGTGTGGCTCATATGCCGTAATATCAAGGAAGAAAAGAAGCTGTTCGCAAATATCGCGGCGCTTATATTTGCTGTATCGCCCATCGTGGTGTGGTGCGGTACCAATACATTGACAGAGATAGTACTGACCATGTTCGTCACCGGGTGGTTTGTGATACTGACCGCCTCGAGCGAAGAAGGCGTGCAGCTATTGGCGCTGCTGCCTCTTGGAGGGCTGTGTGTACTGCATATACTTTCATCGGCCCTGATGCCCATGATAGTGCTGATATACTGGGGATCTTTCTTCATAAGGGGCAAAAAGAGCTTTTTGATGACCATAATGTTTGCGCTGGCACAATATGCTCTGGGCTTCAGTATGATGAAGCTTAAGTTTTCTAATTATACGGACGGTAATTACTTAAGGATCTATTACGGTACGGACTATGTGCTCAATAAGGATAATATCCTGACTATCGTGTGGACAGTAACCCTGATCTGTATGTTCTTAAGCCTGGTATTTATGATAAGAGGCCGCAGGGGGCTGCTGCGCAGACTGGTCAAAAGGATAGGCAGCAGCGAAAGAGGCTATACCGGCTGCAGGATATTTATGATAGTGTCCATGGCAGCGATGCTCATAGCCATAATCGCTGAGTTTGTGGAGCGTGCGGATAAAAGCTACTGCTACCCGCTCATGACTGTCCTGGGCTTCGTGTATATGCTGGGTTTTGTGATATTTCCGGCAGCGCTGGCGGTAATGGTGATAAAGGGCGGGGAGTTTCTTTCAGACCGGCGTTTCTTTGCGCTGAGTTTAGCCCTCACATATGTGGTATGGCTGTACTGCGTATTCGTTATGCCGGAGGTTTCGG
>CADAHD010000250.1 GCA_902787595.1 uncultured Lachnospiraceae bacterium | reverse complement strand
GATATATCTTACTATGGGGCCGGCGATAAGCTGTGGAAAGAAAGATATGTACAGCGCCAGCTTGAGGGGATCCTTTTGCGGCGGGTATTTGCCGCGGTATAGATCGATGATATAAGCCATAGCCTGAAAGGTAAAAAAGGATATGCCTACGGGAAGCGGAAGCTCCGTTACCGGGATGCCGGCAGAAGGCAGGAGCGCAGCCAGTGATGCGCTTAAAAGTCCCAGATATTTAAAGCAGGCCAGAGAGCCCAGATTTATCACTAAAGCCGCTGTAAGCAGCAGTTTCTTTACCTTCTGTTTTTCTGCGGAACCTATGCCCAGTCCGAAGAGATAGTTGAGCAGTATAGATGCCAGAAGGAGCAGTATGTATATCGGCTCTCCCCAGGCATAAAATAAAAGGCTTCCCAGCAGCAGAAGTATATTCTGCCGGCCGGGGGCCTTGATGATCATCCCTGCGATAAAGATCAAAGGGAGAAAAAACCATAAAAAGATAAAGGAACTGAATACCATTCCTGCCTGTCCTTACAGATCGAGTCCGGTAGCTTCGTCAGCGCCCAGAACTATATTCATGCACTGTACGGCAGCTCCAGATGCGCCTTTTCCGAGGTTGTCAAAACGTGTGGCAGCCACAATGCGCTCGTCATTGCCGGTGACAAAGATCTCCATGCCGTCCCAGCCTGCGCAGGCATCCGTGAACAGGGCGCCGCCGGCCTCAACATCTGCGCCAAAGGGCATGACTTTAATGAAACGCTCATCCTTATAATACTGCGCAAGATAATCCCTTATTTCTTCGGGACTCTTTTTATCCTTAAGAAGATATGAATACAAAGGCAGCTGTACGACCATGCCGCTGTGATAGTTAGTAGTAAAGGGAAGGAAAAGTGGCTCGCGCTCTAAGCCGCAGATCGCCTTCATCTCCTTTAAATGCTTGTGACTCTGACCCCAGGCATACATGCGGGCCGAATCATATTTCTTATCACGGCCTTCTTCCTCGTACTGGGCGATCAGTTTTTTGCCGCCGCCGCTGTATCCCGAAGCCGCAAAAACGGAAAGCGGATAATCCGCAGGTATGATGCCGCCCCTGACCAGAGGATAGACCAGCCCTATGAAACCGCTGGCATAGCAGCCGGGAACCGCGATGCGTTTTCCCTTGCGTATGGCTTCACGATGCGCCGCAGACAGCTCCGGAAAACCGTATGCCCATCCTTCAAGGGTACGGTGAGCAGTGGATGCATCGATGATGACCGTATTTTCGTTTTCAACATAACTGACTGCTTCGATGGCTGCAGCATCGGGCAGACAGAGGAAAGTTATGTCGGATTCATTAATGAATTTCTTTATTTCATCAGGATCCTTGCGCTTTGCGCTGTCGATCTCGAGGATCTCGATATCGTTTCTTTTCCCAAGGCGCTCATGTATGCGCAGTCCTGTGGTTCCCTCGCTTCCGTCAATAAATACCTTTTTCATTATCTGACTCTCTCTTTATTATATTAGCTGCGCGCGGCAGCATTGAAATGATAACATCTTTCACTTCCTTTGTAAACCTGCCCTTTTGACCGCCAAAGGGGGTAGGTTTACAATAATTATACAAGATGCTATAATCATGGCGCATAATATAGGTAAATATGTTTAAAGAATGGAGTAAGATATGTTTTCTTTAAAGAGCAGAAGGATAATTGTTTTGCTGATGTGCATGCTTATGGTATTTACGGAGATCGCACCCACAGTGCAGGCCGGGGATCATGAGCTTGTGGAATATACGCCGGAGTGGTACGAATATTACGGTGTGGATAATGACCTGCAGCCGTATGATGCCGAACATCCCGAGCCGGGCACGCTTAAGGGTGAACTGGGATATACCGGCGAGAACGCCATGACCATATTCTATTTCCTGATCAATGATATGGGACTTCATACGGCTGCTGCGGTGGGTATCCTTGCCAATATATTCTGCGAATCTTCGTTCAGATACGATGCCCTGGGAGATAACGGCACCAGCTACGGCATATGCCAGTGGCATGCCGGCCGCTGGGATAAGCTTAAGAATTTCTGCGACAGCCGCGGCCTTGACTGGCATACTCTGGGCGGACAGCTTCAGTATCTGAAATATGAAACCGATAACGACTTTCCCAATACGATGGCGGCTATCAGGGATACGTCAAATGATGCGGACGGCGCATACAGGAGCGCATATCTTTGGTGCAAGAATTTTGAAGTACCGGCCGATACTCTGGTAATGTCGGACAGGCGCGGCAATATCGCCAGGGATACTTTCTGGCCGCTGTATAAGGATCTGGGCAATCAGGAGCCTGATCCGGAAGAACCGCCTGAGGAAGAGAAGCCCAAGAAACCTGTAGAGATCCTTCCCATACCCGATGAGATCCAGCCTTCGCTGAGTGAAGATGAGGTTGATGAGCCGGAGATTCAGGGGCCTACCGTACTTGAAGAGGACATGCCTGAAGACGGGATCATACCCGAAGGCATATGGTATGCGGGACTTGAAGATAAAGACTATACCGGTAAAGCGGTGACGCAGGATTTCCGTATTTATTACGGAGACAGAATGCTTAAGGAAAAGACGGATTATGCCCTGACTTATGAGAATAACAAAAATGCGGGCACTGCGGCCATTAAGATCAGCTTTAAGGGCAATTATGCCGGGATAGTATATAAGAGATTTGCGATCCGCGCCCTTGACATAGCGGAAGCGGATTCGGAGGATATAATTGTAAAGTATACGGGAAAACAGCAGAAACCCAAGCCGGTATGTACTTTGAACGGAGTAAAGCTTAAGTATGATACGGATTTCCGCGTGCCCGAATATAACAAAAATATAGCTAACGCTTTTACGGGCAGCGCATCCGGTATTACCACCGTCAGCCTGAATCTCAGCGGCATCGGAAATTATACCGGTCAGAAGACTATATACCTTACATATATAGGTAAGCAGACGGCTTCATCAAATGCGCTCCCGCAGATCATGATGTCGGATGTAAAGGCGGCTTCCGTTCCAGCCCAGACATACAGGGATGAAGGATTTACCGTTGAGAGCTTAAGCATGAACAATCTGCAGGGCAAGAAGGGCAAGCCTTATGTCATAAGCCTTAAGTATAAAGGAAAGAGCTTAAGCGATAATGATGTGCAGATAGTGGGGCTTGAGAATGCAGATAAGCCCGGAAAGGCGTATATAATCGTAAGCGGCTGCAATGCGCAAAAGAGCAGCACGGGTTACAGTTTTGTCGGCATCAAGAGGATCAAATTCAATATAAAAGGCAAGTCCATCGGCAAGCTTAAGATAAGCGGATATGCTAAAAGCTATGCATATACGGGACAGGAGATAACTCCTTCCGTTAATCTGAGCGGTATTTTGGGGCTTACTGCCGATGATTACATATTGAGTTACGAAAATAATATAATGCCGGGCAAGGCCAGCATAGTGGTGAAGGGCATAAACAGATATACCGGCACCAAGAGAGCCACATTCAAGATAGTGGGCTATGAGATTAAAAACGCAAAGGTGACCGTATATGATGAAAACGGAGATCCGGTGCCGGACGGTACACGCCTCAGCATAAGTTATAATAAGGCGGGGGTGGTGCCCGAATACAGTTTATCCTATAACGGCGCTATGCTTGAGGAAGGCGTTGATTACAGCGCAAAAGTCACAAACAATAAAGCAGCCGGCACAGCGACTATCACGATCAAGGGTAAAGGATGTTTCAGTGGCAGCCGAAAAATAAAGTATAAGATCACAGCCCTTGATTTTTCGGATAATGTAAGGATGTATGCGGCGGATACCACTATCGGCAACGGATTTATACAGCCGGTCTGTGTGACGGACACACATGGAAATCCGCTGGTGCAGGGCAAGGATTATACCGAACCCAAATATTATGTTGTAAGAGGCAAAAAGATACAAAGCATCCAGGACACGGATGTTCCTAAAAAGGGCGATGTGGT
>CADAHD010000249.1 GCA_902787595.1 uncultured Lachnospiraceae bacterium | reverse complement strand
GAGGTCAGCAAAAGATACGGATTGGTGGCTACCGTACTGGCAGCCGAAAGCCCCAGCGCCGTGGGCAGATCGTATGAACGCCGTTCCGCATCCGCCACCGCCACGAGCGCAAACATCATCACCGCCCTTACGGTAGAAGTACTTGCTCCGGTAAGGACCGCATAATTGACCATAAGAAAGACAGCCACGGCCCCCGCAGGCAGCACAGGCACGCCGCTTCTTCGCAGCAGCTTATACAGCCCCATCCCCAGTATCGAGATATGAAGCCCGCTTATAGCCAGTATATGCGATATCCCGGCGGTCCTGTACAGATCCTTTATCTCAGTGGACAGATCCCCTTTATCTCCCAGGATCATCGCTTTCATCACGGCACTGTCCTCTTCATTAAGCAGCCTGTCGTACAGCCCGCCCAGAAAACAGCGTATGTTCCAAAGCCCTTCCTTCCATACGCTGTAGCCATCCGAGCATAAACTAAAGCTGCTCACCTCCATCTTTGCCCCATACCCGAGACACAGATAATATCTGCAGAAATCAAACTCCCCGGGATTCGTTGCACGCGAATATAAGCGGATACTGCCGCTGACCCTGACCCTTGCGCCTATTGGCGGCATGGGCCCGTCGGTACTGCAGATAAGTCCGCTGTCCATCTTTACTTTATGGGTATCTTCGCCGGCGATGCCGACATCCTTAAGGTAGAACACCTTAAGATCCTGCTTAAGTTCCTTTTTCTCAACCGTGCCGGTAAATACGGCACTCCCTTCGGAATAACACGTATCCGGCCCTCCCGCAAGGTACAGTATAAGCCTTGCGGATAAAAGGAATAAAAGGCAGGCACAAAGCAGAGGCCTTTTCACTCCCTGTCTCCTTATTACTGCTCCACTATATCAAGGTTTCTCGTGAAATCCTGCTCCAGATCCATTACCTCACGGAACATAACGTCACTCACGCCGTTGACCATGAGCTGAACCTTATGTACCGTGCTTAACTCTGCTAAAGAATTGACTATGGAATAAATGCTGACCTGCGGTGATACGCTGCCTGCACCTTCTAAGAATGCACTGTCCAGATTCACAAAACACACTCCGTCCGTAACCGTCACGGATATAACCTTTGTCGATGCATTGATCGTAGGATAAGCCTCGTCTCCCTCCGGCCCCAGTATCAGCTGCTCAAGCACCAGTCTCTCCATCGGAAGATTTGTGTTATACATGACGCTGCGGCTGCACTCCACCAGTTTATCCCCGGTCTCGTTAGCAAAATACAGCCTCAGCTCTGCCTTATCATACGCATTTATCTCTGCGCCTTCATTATCGACAAAACTATCCGCGGTCATAGCTCCCACGTAATTTCCGGTCATATCGGCCAGCGGCAGGTCATCTACCGTTATGCTCACGGTATTTACCCCGCCTATCTGTATAAGGGTGCGTACCAGCGCGGCTCTTATCAATATCTCACGTGTAGGGCTTAACTGCGTGTATTCATCGCTCATATCCACTATCAGCTGATCACCTTCCAGCACACAGCCCCTTACCGAAAAGTCAAACTTAAGCGGCGCCTTGTGATCGTTATCCTTCATATCCGAACGCATCACAGTGATCAGTTCTTTTATAAGCCCCTCCCTGTCATTCTCCGCAGGTGTATAATCCTCATATGCCAGGGCTGTCTCGGAACGGTTTAAGCAATAAACACGGAACTTCCCCTCGGCTATCGGTTTTTCCTTTTCACTGCCCGAACAGCCTGCCGCGAAGATAAGCATAAACATTATGAATATAAGATATCCGCGCTTTCTCAACTTAACGGCCTCCCTCTATATAGCTTAAAGGCAGCTTGACCGTAAATGTGGTACCTTCTCCCAGTACACTGGATACATCGATCGAACCTCTGTGCAGCAATATTGTCTTTCTGGTGATAGCCAGTCCCAGTCCGGTACCGCTTATCTCCTTTGAATGCGACTTATCGCCCCTGTAAAAACGTTCGAATATATGCCCCAGTTCGGACTCGGGGATACCCGTTCCCGAATCCGTAATGGTGATCGTCAGGTACTGATGGTCGGCGTCCAGCACTATCCTTACCCAGCCGGGATGTTTATTATACTTGATACCGTTTTCTATGATATTTGTTATGGCCCTGGTCATCTTGACCTCATCCATATCCGCATTTACTTCCCTGCGGCTTTCCAGTATCAGATCTATCTCGCTCTTACGTGCCAGAGGTCCCAGACGTTTGGTGATCTGTTCCAGCAGCTCGTTAACCTTGATATTTTCCACATGCATGCCTGATGAGCCTTTATCCATACGCACCAGCTCCAGCAGGTCTGTGATTATCTCGTTTTCCCTGTCTATCTCGTCACTGATATCATGCATAAAGTCCTTATACATCTCCAGCGGTGCATCCTCCTGCATATTCAGCGAATCCGCCAGTACCTTTATGGATGCGATCGGCGTCTTAAGCTCATGCGAGACATTGCTCACAAATTCCTGCCGCGATTCGTCCAGCGTCTTAAGGCGCTGTCTCAGTTTATGAAATGAATCCACGATCTCCTGTGTCTCTTTATAGTCGGATACTACAGGCAGATCCTCTTCAAAGCTGACCACGCTGCCCATAGCCTTTGATACACGCTCAAAAGGCTTGGCCATCAGCGATGCCACGCCGGCTCCTATTCCTATCATCACCACTACCAGCACTATCTCTATGATCCATCCCCTGCGGGATATATCATCCGTAGTCCTTAAAATGGCATCCGTAGCTGCACTGGCCAGTATCACTCCGCTGACCATCATCTCCCCGGTGACACCGTCCTTTTCGGTCACAGGTACCGCCACCTCAATGTATCTGCTGCTCCTGTCGTAATTGGTCACATTCTGGCCCGAATAACAGCGGATAACTTCCTCACCTATCATGTACTTGCCTACGCTGATGTCATAGGTGTCCGATATCACCCTAAAGCCCTGGTCGATCACCAGGATCCGGCCCTCATACACTGTTGAAAGCTGTGACAGCTGGGAATTGATAGCTTCCGAAGAAGTATCGCGAAAGAAATCATAGTTCTTCATACGGCTGGCCAGGACACGGATCTGCTCAGTCAGCTCCTTTGTACGCTGATCAAGCATACGGTCACGGAGATTAGCCCCTGATGCCACGCGCATCACGGTAGCCGAAACCAGTACCGCTATAACTATGACTATAAAGATGCGAAGTCTGAAACTCTTAAGATATTCCGATCTTTTCATCCCTTATAGAAATATCCCGATCCCCACTTGGTCTGGACATATCTGGGCGCTCCCGGTGTCTCCTCTATCTTTTCGCGCAGTCTTCTGACATGCACATCGACCGTGCGGGCATCGCCGTTATACTCGCTGCCCCACACCAGTTCCTTAAGATTATCCCTGCTGTATACCTTGCCGGGATGGGTCACCAAAAGCTCCAGTATATCAAACTCTTTTGTGGTAAGATTGATCTCCCTGTTGTTAATGAAAAGCCTTCTGTTCTCGATATCGAATCTGAACTCACCGTTCTCAATGAGCCTTGAGCTGCTGACACTCTCTGCGCTTCTTTTGCGTGCACGGCGTACGAACACCCTTATCCTCGCCTTTACTTCCAATACATTAAAAGGCTTTACGATATAATCATCGGCTCCCGTCTCAAAGCCCATTATCTTATCCATATCATCGCCCTTTGCCGTAAGAAAGATGATGGGCACATCCGAAAACTCCCTTATCTGCCTGCACACTTCCATACCGTCTATTTTGGGAAGCATCATATCCAGAAGCACCAGGTCGTAATGATTGCTCCTGACCAGTTCAAGCGCTTCTTCGCCGTCGTATGCTGCATCAGTCTCCATGCCATCCTGCTCTATGCTGTATTTCAGTCCTTTTACGATCGCTTTCTCGTCGTCAACTATAAGGATGCGTTCTGCCATTTCCTTCTTGATCCTCCTGTGCTAATGCACCGCTATATCATCTTTGAATTTATCG
>CADAHD010000248.1 GCA_902787595.1 uncultured Lachnospiraceae bacterium | reverse complement strand
GATAACTCAACCCCATCCCGGCGAAAAACAACAAAAGACATATCGCACTTCCTAACAATGCCCTGATTTGATCAGCTAAATTTTTCCCTTTATTAATATTCTTTCTGCTCATCTGATCCTAAATTTTTCATAGTCCTTATCTTTGTATACATTCTCTAAGGCCGGTGAGTACACTGCATACATCTTTCTCGATATCCTTAAGATACTTAATACGGTCTATCGTATTCTTAACCTCTTCTTCTCCCAGCCGGATGTCTTCCCCGTTTGATCCTTCCATTCCAAGCGCCCGCCGGATGTTATACTCGAGCCATTCCACCCATGTATAGCTTATCCCAAACAGTTCATCATAAGAACGGAATCCATTGTCATAAGCCGACAGATACCCTTTAAAAAAGCTCACCAGATTTTCCCCGGAATACTTACCGTTAACAGTCCCGACCCATTGAAGGGCCAGATCCAGACATGTTGCGATCGGATTACCCCTCTCAAGACATTCCAGGTCGATCACATACGCCTTGTCTTCATGCCACATGATGTTCTTAGGATCCATATCCGGATCATCTATTGCGCTCATAGCAGGCAGCTTACGTCTTGCGTTATTCAGTTTATCCTGTGCTTCTCTCAAAAGCTGTCGATTATCCGCTATAAGCCCGGCAATACTGCTGTTTTTCTTATCAGCCTCGGAAGCATATGCTTCAAAATCTATATCACTGACCTCAGGGGCTACCGGCTCTGTATTCTGCGGATCGATCCTGTGAATACGTCCCAGGATCTCACCGGCTATATAACACTGCTTTTTCGATATGGCGTTATAATCCGTAATACTCCCTTCCTGCCATCGGAAAATGTAATAGAACTCTTCTCCTTCTTCTATCATCTTCTTTCCGTCAAAAGATAGCGCCGGAACAATAGGAATACATTCCTTCTCCAGAACACGCTCCAGCTCTTCCGCCCTTGCGTAATTATCAAGAACTCCCGGGCGCTTCATAACCTCGGGATTCAGGCATTTTACCGCATATACTTCCGACTCTGTTCTGACCTTATACATTTTATGCATAAGGCCTCCGGAGATTGCTTCTATGTCTCCGCATATATTCCCCAATCCACATTTCAGAAACAACACGGATATATTGTCACTAAGCTCACTCATCTATTATCATTAATCCCTTCAAACAACTTACCCTCATATTCCATGCGTATCACTTGTCCTTTTTCCCTTGTTTTAATATCTCTATCACTTTATCGTAGTTTTCGGCCACATGCGGAAATACGCAGTCCATACAGCTTTTGACTTTCTTCCCCTTCACCTCTACGTATTTATAATTGCCGGGGCAGTCATATTCATACAGCGGGCAATAACAGAACAGGCAGTTTATATCCACGCTGCATTTATGACAGGGATAGTATTCACAGTCTTTGTTCGCAAAAAAACGTGATGAGTTCTCCATGATCTTTTCTTAATCATCCTTTCCTTTTTTGCCATAATATTCAGTCATTTTAGTCACAAAGCATCTTATGCATTCCGGCGCCGAAGGGTAATAAAAATGCGGGAAGCCCCAAAGCGATACCTCATTGCCGCACATGCAGTTCCATTTCTTTGATCCGTCGGGCTTCTGCGCCATGCAGTATCTTCCGTTTGCGCTGCTTTCATAATAATGGAATTCATGGCCTTTCATTCCCTTAAGCATCTTTGCAAAAACCGGGCTGTCGTCTTCTGCCTCTGCTATGTTCATATAGCCAAAGCGCACGCTTTTTCCGGTATACCTGCACTCCCCGTCTATTATTCCCACAAGCTTATGATCATTACCCTCAATATCAGAAACACTTTTATGCAGATACATGAATCCGCCGCACTCCGCAAGAGAAGGCATGCCGTCATTGACCGCATTCCTTATTGATGTGAGCATCGATACATTGCCGCTGAGCTCTTTAAGATACAGCTCAGGATAACCGCCTCCCAGGAGGATACCGCAGGAATCTTTAAGCAGCGCTTTATCATGTATGGGTGAAAAATATTTTATTGTGATACCCTGCTGCTCAAACATATCGAGATTATCCCGGTAATAAAAACAGAATGCTTCATCCCACGCCACTGCCAGCACGGGCTGCGGCTGTTCGTCTGCATCAGGCTGCGGCTGTTTTTTTGTGGCAGACTGCGGTTGTTCGCATGCATCGTACTGTGGATGTTCTTTTGCGGCAGACTGCAGCTCTCCATCCGCCGGAAAAATATCGTTACCGCTATTAACCGGCTTAATTCTTTGCCTGTCAGCTTTCAGAATACGCTCATGATCTACATATTGCTTTATAAGCTCCGCCATGCGCTCTATGCCGCTTATCACCTGCGGATCCGGTGCTGATATATCCAATCCCAGATGCCGGCTTCCTATCTTAAGCGCCGGGTCATTGGGAATACCGCCCAGTATGCTTACATACGGGAAGGCTTGCTTGATCTCATCTTTTAAAACGGGAGAAAGCTTAGCATAAAAGCCTGCGGATATGCGGTTTAAGACCACTCCGCGTATGAGCTTTTTATCATCGTCGGTCAGGATGCCTTTTATCACGGAGATAATGCTACGTCCTGCGCCATGTGCATCCACAATAAGAAGTATGGGTGTATTGGTAATTGCCGCTATCTCATAACAGGAGCCTTTGACACTGTCAACGCCCAATCCGTCGTATATGCCCATCACGCCTTCTATAACGGCCATAGCGCCTTCTGCCCTTAACAGGCTTTTATTCAGCTGAGTGGCGTCCATAAAGAAAGAGTCCAGATTATAGGACTCGATCCCAAGCACCCTCTTATGGAAAAGAGGATCTATATAATCCGGCCCGCATTTAAATGCTACCGGGGAATTTCCTTCATCTTTAAGCAGCTTTAAAAGCCCGCAGGTGAAGAGAGTTTTCCCGCTGCCGCTTTTGGGGGCGGCTATCAGTATACGAGGTATTGACTTTTCATTAACAGCTCTGCTCATCTTATGCCTCTGTTCCGGATCGCAGTTTACAGTGATCATGCCCGCTTTAGCGGGTAAAAGAAAACAGCATTACGGGATTATTTGCTTTGGGAAGATGATGAGTGCCTGCTTTATATATCTCGTTTATCTGCAACTGTATGCAGGAAGCATCCATGATATCTTCCCTGTCCATAAGCGCACGTATCTCACTTATGGTTTCAAGGCTTACCGCGCTGATCACATAGCGTATGCCCTCTTTTTTTGAACGGAGCACATCAAGTATATCCGCCAGATTGCCGCTGCTGCCGCCTATAAATACACAGTCGGGAGCTTCAAGTTCCGAAAGTGCCTCCGGGGCATTGCCCTGTATCAGCTTAACATTGCACGCGTGATGTTTTATTATGTTCTTTTCGATCAGTTCTGCTGCTTCGGCTTTTTTCTCTATCGTATAAACCTTAAGGGAAGGATCGGCGAGCGCAGCTTCTATCGCTACGGAACCGGTGCCTCCGCCGATATCATATACCACATCCCCCTGCTTAAGCTTAAGGCGGATCATCACTTCATGCCTTATACACTCTTTGGTCATGGGGACTTTGTCACGGATAAAATCTTCATCTTTTAATGCCGTAAACAGTGCTTTTCTTTCACAGCCATCATTTATGACCAGCGCAGTAAGCATGGCATCCGAGTGAAATTCACAGGCTTCGCTCACGCTCACAGTAGTCAGCTTCTGATCCTTATAAGAAAGGTCTGAAGCGATCATTATCCTTGCATCTATGCCTTTATCCTTAAGTGCCTGCGCGAGCATGCGCACATCATTATCGCCCGAAAGCAGGACAAATGTCTTTGCGCTATACCTGATCTTTTCGCTGAGGATATGGATATCAGCAGGACTGTTATGACCGTGGATACTGACTATCGCGGCATCATCATAAGAATATCCGCTAAGGGCTGACAAAAATGAAACCGAAGAAATACCCGGCAGTATCCTTATCTCCGCATCCGGATACTTCTTTTCAAAATAAGC
>CADAHD010000247.1 GCA_902787595.1 uncultured Lachnospiraceae bacterium | reverse complement strand
TTCTTTATGACGGAATAAGCCAGACCGGCAGAGATATCGGCAACTGATGCTCCTTCCTTCTGAGCCTGTTTTACCTTTGAGTTCATGAAAACGGTGCACCTTGTTCCCAGATCGATGGGATGAGGCGCAAACAGCGCTTCCTTCGCAAAATCCTCAACACTGTAATTCAGCGACTTTGCAAATGTCTCGATAAAAGATCCGCAGCCCGAGGAGCAGGCTTCGTTAAGCTGTACCGAATCCACGGTCTGCTTTTTGATCTTAATGCACTTCATATCCTGTCCGCCTATATCCAGGATACAGTCAACCTCAGGATCAAAGAATGCAGCCGCATAATAATGAGCAACAGTCTCGACGTGCCCGTCGTCCAGAAGGAAAGCCGCCTTCATAAGCTGCTCGCCATAGCCTGTCGAGCATGCCCTGTAGATGCGCGCACCTTCGGGAAGCTTCTCACGCATCTCTTTAAATGCCCTGATGGCTGTCTCCAGAGGAGATCCGTTATTATTGCTGTAGAAGGAATATAAAAGCTTTCCGTCCTGATCCACCAGCGCCATCTTGGTGGTTGTGGAACCTGCATCAATGCCCAGGAAACAGGGTCCGGAAAGACTGCCCATATCAGCGGTCTCCACACAATGTGAATCGTGTCTCTTAAGGAAAGCTTCGTGTTCTGCATGCGTCGCAAAAAGCGGCTCCATACGTTCCACTTCAAATTCCATATGTATGTCGGCGTTAAGACGGTCACACATCTCTTTTAATGTGCACTGACCTTCCTCTGTGGCATTGAGCGCCGAACCCATCGCTGCAAACAGATGGGATTTTTCCGTATCAATGATATGTTCATCATCCAGTTTGAGCGTTCTGATAAATGCCGCCTTAAGCTCCGAAAGGAAATGCAGCGGTCCGCCAAGGAAAGCGACATGTCCGCGTATGGGCTTACCGCAGGCCAGGCCTGATATGGTCTGGTTAACAACTGCCTGGAAAATGGAAGCCGCCAGGTCCTCTCTGGTCGCGCCGTCATTGATAAGAGGCTGGATATCTGTCTTTGCAAAAACACCGCAGCGCGCCGCTATCGTATAAAGCGACTTATAATCCTTTGCATACTCGTTCAGTCCCGCCGCATCTGTCTGTATCAGAGACGCCATCTGGTCGATAAAAGATCCCGTGCCGCCGGCGCAGATACCGTTCATGCGCTGTTCCACGCTGCCGTTTTCAAAATAGATTATCTTGGCGTCCTCACCGCCCAGCTCTATAGCCACATCGGTTTTGGGCGCAAAGGTCTCCAGCGAAGTGGATACAGCCAGCACCTCCTGTACAAAGTTCACCTTTAAATGCTTAGCCAGCGTAAGACCGCCGGATCCCGTGATCACAGGCTGTATGGTCATATCGCCCAGTTCATTGAGGGCTTTGCTTATCAGTCCCTTAAGACATTCTCTTATATTTGCAAAGTGCCTTTCATAATCCGAAAATAAAACCGTATTCTTATCGTCCAGTATCGCTATCTTTACCGTAGTGGATCCGATGTCGATACCCAGACGGTATATTCCTTCTCTCATTACTTCCTCCATAGTGTTTCTTTATAACATAAAGCTATTAAAGATTCTTCGCTTCGCTCAGAATGACATAGCTGTATTATTCAAACAAAACTCCTTTAAAACATACCTTGGGTTCTTCCTTTGTATAATCCCAGCTGTGGTATGCACCGCCCCTGCACCATTTGGCTTCAGGGCAGGATCTGCACTTTTCGTTTCTTTCAGATAAGGGTGTGCGGTATATCTGAAAACGGTTTTTCCATATATCCGTAAAGCTGTCTTTAAAGATATTGCCCTGTATGGTCTTCTCGTTTCTGGGGATATCCAGACACGCGGTCACATCTCCGTTTTCCAGAATGCCTGCCACATAGACCCCCGCATTGCACAGAAAATACCAGTCCCTGACTTCCGCTTCATAATCAAGGCCCAGGAAATGCGTGCAGGAGTATTCAACAGGATAACCCTGCTCTCTCTTTTTCTTAATGAATTCCATCAGATAACGGTTATCATCCGCAGTAAGATGCATATGCTTTGCAGCTTCCGCCCGGCCTATGGGTTCAAGCCCCGTAAGTCTCCATTCATTGAAATCGATCTTATCAAAGATCTCAAAAAGCTCATCAAGCTCCTTTATATTTTCATGATTGACTACCGTCGTGATCATGACATTGAAGCATTGCAGATCCACCAGGTTCTGTATGCCCCGCATTCCCATCTCGTAAGCATTCTTAAGCCCGCGATAACGGTCATGTGTATCCTTTACTCCGTCTATGCTCAGGGAAATGCTGCGCATGCCGGTCTCTTTCATGCGCTGCGCCGCTTCTTTTGTGATAAGCGTACCGTTGCTGGTTATACCCCAGGGGAATCCCAGCTTATGTATATACTCTGCCAGTTCAAAGAAATCTTTATAAAGAAGAGGCTCTCCTCCGGTAAGAGCTATCATGGGTTTCTTTTCAAAATTCCTGTTTACCTCATCGAGAATGGCTTTGTACTGTTCAAGCTCAAGCCCGTCGGGCATATTATCACTGCAGCTGCTCCCGCAATGAAAGCAATGCTCATTGCATTTAAGCGTAAGTTCAAAAAAGAGCGTGCGAAGCTCAGGATCCTTCCTTAGGCCTTCATGATAAGCCGCCAGAGTATCCAGATTAGATCTCTTTATCTGTTCCCGCGTCACGTGAATTTCTCCATTCGTTGTATTTTTTCAGCTCGGCTCCGACACCCCTGTCCATCAAAAAACCTACTACCAGAATATCATCAATAAACGCCGGCAGCAGATCTATGGGGCTCAGCACATACAAAAGCGCCCCCAGGATCGCCGCCAGAAAGCGCTTAGGAATAGCTGTATACTTTCCATCCGCATAATCATTGACCAGGTCTATCATGTCCATCAGATCCTGAGCCGTGCTCCCGGCGATCGGGACTTCCTTAAACTTTACAAGCCAGGATTTGGCGCCTTCCGAGAAGCGTTTGAGCTTCCCTTTATCCTTCATCAATGCTTCCGCTTTTCTTTTATATATTCCGCTCTTCACTCTCACATACCTGCAGATCAGTTAAAATGCGAATCCGCCAATGCCTTTGCTGCTTCTATCTCAGCCTGCTTGGCTGCCTCATCTGCTGCCGCCTCTGCCTGAAGCCTGTTAAATATCTCCATGGCTGCAGCTGCCGCTTCCGGATCCAGATCACTGTTTTCGAACAAATTCTCTGCATCAGCCGCGCCCTCATGATCATTTCCAAAGCCGTATCCTGCACCCGGAAATGACGTATCAGCATCTTCGCCAAGCGCATCAGCCAGCAGTTCCTCTGCCATGGCGTCAGCATCATAATCCTCTAATTCGGGCAGAAGTTCCTGATCATTTTCTTCAAGAAGCTCATCAGGATCGACCATATTAAAAGTCCACCATTTTACCAGATTCGAGTGCATGTTCTGGTAAAAATTGATCCTGTCCAGTTTGTCCATCCGATCTATACGCATTAATACTTCACTTCCAACTGTTTCTTAAGGGTTATCTCGTTAATGTACATTTCCGTATCTGCATGCTTGTAGATATCTTCCACATCCAGCTCACCTTCACCGTAAGCCCCTCCCCAGGCAAGCCGTACCTCAAAATTATCCGATTCGCGGTTAAGACGTCCCACACGCTTAACCCAGTGATTAATAAATTCGACAGAATCTTCTTCAGACAAGCCTACCAGGACCATAAGAAAATGATCGTCAACTATACGGTAGGTATGCACCTTATCCGAGCTGATACGCCGCATCTCCCTTGCTACTTTTGTAAGTATGCTGTCCCCGGCCGCTACTCCCAGTCTTTCATTTACCACATGCAGATTAACCACATTCATACTCGCGATATACAGTCTGTCCACATAAGGATAGACATCAACGGCGCGTTTATCGAATTTATCTTTATTATCCAGCATGGTCATGGAATCATGTTCTTCTTCCCAGCTGCCCTTG
>CADAHD010000246.1 GCA_902787595.1 uncultured Lachnospiraceae bacterium | reverse complement strand
TCTGGATACTAAGGTGATACCTTCAGTCCTCATTGATAATCTTTCTGAAAAAGAAAAGTCGCAGGCGCCTTCAATTGCCGCAGGTTATATAGAGATACAAAAGGCGCTCAGGTCATTTAAAACCGGAGAAAGCAGTGTAAAGGAGATACAGGTCGGAACAACTTCGATCAGTCTGGTGCATCACGATGACGGCAGCATTGATCTGGTATCCGGGCAGAAGGTGACGGCCCTTACCAACAGCGCTTCTTTTATGGCAGAACGACTGGAGGCGGATATCACTTCCAATATCCGGCTCTACGGTAAAGAGGCTGCGTATCAGATCATTGTGGCAAACGAAAAAAGCGAATATATAGGAAAGACAGTCTTAAGGAGCTTGTGCCTTCACGCCATAGAGGGAGCATCTTCTTTTTCGGGATCCTATTTTACCAATATCACCACTGATGAGATAATCCGTATTTCCAAATACCTGCTCAAGGGAGGAATGACAGAAGATCAGGTCAGAGAATATGTTGAGTCGGTAGAGGATTCTGCCCTTATCAATGGTGAGGAGACGCTGACGCTGTTAAAGGATATGGAAAAACAGAAGGATGCGGACAAATTTGTGGTATTTAAGCCGCAGACTCAGCAAACGACCGAAGAGGACGGTTGGACGCCGGAAGAACGCGGCATCATCGACCTTGTGTCCGATATCGTCTTTACCCAGGATACATGGATCGCAGATGAGACGCGCATGCAGCCCGGACAAAGACTTCAGAAGCTTATCCTCAACAAGCATATGAATACCCTCGTGTATATGATACAGAACAAGTACAATCACGGTTTGGACAAGATGCTTGAGAAGTTGAATATGCCGGAAGACCTGAAAAAAACCGTTAAGAAATTTATCGATATATATCTTGGAGATAAGAAGCTCGAAGCGGATGTCGAACGTTTAGAGGGGCTTGATGGCGATGAGCTTTTGGCAGAAGTTGCCCGAATGCAGGAAGAGACAGAAGAGCAGCAGATGATCAAAGATAAGCTGAAAGAGATCATTGAAGCCGGTGATGAAGAAAAGAAAGAGAATAAACAACCTGCAGCCGGAATTTTTGGTATTTTTGGAAATTTTATGAACAACATTGCAAAGGCTGTCGTCAAGGATCCTGTCAAGGCGAAAAACATGGCAGTAGAAGCCAAACTGCGTCTGGCTATAACCGGTATTACGGTTGTTAAGCCGGAGCTGTTTGCGGATATTGAAAAGAAGATTGACGAGCAGGTGGAGGAGGCTGCTGATTCGGTACAGCAGGAGGTCATTAAAAATGTGGATGTCCTGTTCAGTGGCCATCTGGAGGATGAAGAGGAGAAGCCTGCGTCACAGCATGCCGAAGGAGAACAGCAGCAACAGCAGCAGGATATGCAGCAGCCTCTGCAGCAACAGCAACAGAATATGCAGCAGCCTCTGCAGCAACAGCAGCAGAATATGCAGCAGCCTCTGCAGCAACAGCAGCAGGATATGCAGCAGCCTTTACAACAACAGCAGCAGGATGAGGAAGGGGAGCAGGAGGAAGAAGAGGAAGAAATCACAAAACTCGAGCTTAACATGGAAAAACCCCTTGACCCGGATCAAAGAGGGATCAGTGATGAGGAAAAGGAGCGGAGAAAAGAATACAAGAAGAAATATAAGAAAGATAAGAAAGAATCCCGTAAAAAACTGACAAACGTCATTACAGAAAACTATGTCACGGGAAAAAGAGGACAGGGCAAGTTCCTGCGGCTGGTTCTTTCAAACTATTTCGCAGGTGTATCTATTCTCGATAAGCGTTCCATGCTGGCAGCTGCGATCAAGGCAATCAAGCCTGCGGTAAAGCTTCCCGAAAATGCGACCGAAGAGCAGAAGCAGCAGGCAGAAAAGGATACAATGGGAGCGTATCTTGGAGGGATCCTTAAAGGCGCGGGTCCGCTGCTCCAGAAGATGCTTCAGGGTATCCCTATGAGCGGTCTTCCGAAGGAATTGCAGTCTGCTCTCGATGACATGAAATCGCGTCTTGCCCCTATACCGCCGCAGATCGTTAAAGCACAGATACTTGATATGGTTAAGCGGTCAAACGGACGCGTGACAAAGATCGAAATAACACGTGCCCTCGGTGCGGCTTCCGTTGGGCAGACCTTCCTTTGCAAGATGTACGGACCGGGTTTCGAAAACGGTAAAGATGTAGTTGTCAAGCTTCTTCGTCCCGATGTTCGAAATCGTATGATGCGGGAGAAATCCCTGATGCGGGATTGTGCGATGCTCACGGACAAAAACGGCGGTATGCTTGCAACTTATGAGGGACAGCTGCTGCGGATCGAAGAGGAACTTGATCTTACGATCGAGGCTGCAAATGTAGAAAAGGGCGTTTGTTATGATAAGCATTACAATACCGTAAAGTCCATGAAGGTGGATCATACCATAGATCCCACAGCTAATTCCATGGTACTTGAAAAAGCGTCCGGTACTACCGTAGACGCCTATATGAAGTCTGTGGCAAAGGAAAAGAAGGAGCTCATGTCGCAATTTTACCAATATAAGGAAAAGAATGTTGACGGTAAAATTATTAAAGAACCTGTTATGGAAAAGGTTTACGGCGAAGACATGATCAAGATTGCCTGCAATAGTGATAATGCATCAAAGTTATTTGAAGTCCAGAAAAGAATCCAGGATATGCTCAGCCAGCTTCAAAAACGTCAGCAACATATGGCGGATCTGGCGAAAATCTGGGTAGAAGAGGGTATCTTTAAGAATGGATTTTATCATGGAGATATGCATGCAGGCAATATTATGATCGATGATGAGAAGGTCACGGTCATTGATTATGGTAATGCCACAAAACTTGATGCAGATCAGCAGCTTCACGTTACCCGTGTTATCATGTCAGCGGCTGCCGGAAATGTCAGCGAGTTCCAGAAGGGCTTTCATGCGCTGTTAAAGGGAGCAGATCCCAAAGTGCTAGAAGAGTATGACAGAAAGAAAGATCAGCTTACCCGGGTGTTCGGGGAGGTGCTGAAGCTGGGTGATGCGACCACTACCGGTGAACGTATCGGCGCCTGTCTGATACGGGCTCAGGAACTGGGAGTAGCTATTCCTGCAGCCATCAATAATTTTGTGCAAAGCCAGCTTCGTATCCAGAATGCCATAGCCGAGATGAATGAAGAGATCAGGGATCTTCAGCGTTGCGCACTCCAGATCTTTACGATCCGTAATGCTGATGAAAAAGCGCCAATAGTGGATATCGGTGTAAAGCTGCATAACGATCTGCTCAGAAGAATGGGTTTATTTAAAGGAAAGGTCCCTGATGTGAGAAAAGAATTGAAAGGTGAAATCGACAGGGAAAAGGTAAAGAAAGACTTTCCTGCGAAAGGTGAGGATTCGGATACGTTTTTAGCTACGCATCTTAAAGGAATCTATGACGTTGCAGAAGGTATCGACCATGTAGGGAGCTTTATGGACACGATCGTATCGTGGTATGAGACGGGACGGAGCCAGGATGAAATAAAAGCGACGGTGGATCTCCTGATGGAAGATTCGGAAGATTGTTTTTACAGGCTTGAGGACCATTGTAATAAAGCAAAGGTTATGAAGATCAAGAGTATTATACAGGAGGTGGGAAAAGTCGGTCTGAGAAAAGGCATGGTAGAAGAGTATAATGCGCTTGTAAATGATCTTGATCCTGGCAGTATCTATAGAAATACAAGAACGGCATATCTTAGACTGAGAAATCTTAATAAGACGGCTACGCAGGAAGAGAAGGACAGCCGGATGGAAGAGTTCCTTGATCTATTGACTGTTGCAAGAAAGAAAGCATATATATCCGGAAATGAGATCTTTGTGAGCATTAAACAGAAAATCGGCGTTATGTACAACCGGGATACCATCCGGCAGGCCGATAAGGAGCTTGAACCATATTTCAATGATCTTGAAAATGGAGGAGCGATGCTGCGAAAGGTATACCGGGAGATCCGCGACGCGCAAGACGCACAAAGGGATGCTTTTGTAACGAATAAGGATCATTTTGCCGAAGTGGAAGCTCAAAAAACAGAAGAATTTCTCGAGATGCTGTATAATATCGCTATGAAACAACTCGATGATTATGAGCAGCTGGGCAAGAAAGGTTTGGATCTGTACAGTGAGCCAAGCGATTTCTTCAGCATAATGGGAGAGGTACTGTTCGAAAACAAATCGGCTGCGTTAGACCGACTCGGCGGATATATTGCTATGATGTGGAAATACAGAAATATCGTTGCGGATTAAAAGTAAGCAGACAGAGTTCGAAGCATATCTGTATCAATGAAAAGAATCCGATATAAGGAAGCCTGGGCGGTCCCGGAGGCAGATGCTTTCGGGATCGTTTTTTATGCACAGGGCCGCAGGTTTTATCGGGTAGATCCGCCATTCTTGCAAGAATATAAAGTTTATGATAAGATTTCTGTGTTTTGGTATGGTTCCGGAACGGGGGCCTGACCCTGACTGATCAATGAAAAGGAGTGTGAAAAAAATGAACGTATGGCTGCTTATTGCGTTTGTGCTCTATCTGGCGATTATGGTAGGCATAGGAGCACTGTACAGCAAAAAGAACACTAATTCCGAGGATTATTTCCTTGGAGGCAGATCGCTTGGCGGTTTTGTGGCGGCGCTTTCCGCTCAGGCCTCTGATATGAGCGGCTGGCTTCTGATGGGCCTTCCCGGAGCGATATTCTTATCGGGTATATCCGGTGACGGATGGGTGGCTCTTGGATTGCTGGTCGGTACCACTCTCAACTGGCTCATAGTAGCGTCCCCGCTTCGCAGATATACAATATTAGCGGGCAATTCGGTAACGCTGCCCATGTTTTTTGAGCATCGCTACGGTGATAAGAAAAAGATACTGATGACTGTTTCTTCTATAATAATCGCGTTCTTCTTTGTGGTCTATACCGCCTCGGCTTTTGCGGCCGGAGGAAAGCTCTTTTCAAGCGTTTTTGGTATTGATTATCTGACGGCGCTTACAATTGGAGCGGTAGTAATACTTATCTATACTTTCCTGGGCGGATTCAAGGCTGTATGTACTACGGATTTTATACAGGGAACGCTGATGATAGTTGCGCTGCTGGCTGTCCCTATCGCTGCTTTGGCGATTATGGGCGGGCTTGATCTGAGTGTGACGCAGGGCCTTATAGATAACGGGGTTGAAGATACAGCATCCTTCACCAGCCTGTTTACGGGTACAACTGCTACCAGTATTATCTCAGGTATCGCCTGGGGGCTTGGATATTTCGGAATGCCACATATACTTGTGCGTTTCATGGCTGTTAAGGATGAAAAAGAGATGGGCAAATCAAAGGTTGTGGCTATAAGCTGGGTTACCTTATCGCTTGTCTTTGCCTGCGTGATAGGCGTTGTGGGCCGTGCATTCATGAATTATGACGAGATAATGGCGGCAGGGGAAGAGCGTATATTTATAGAGATGATCAAAAGGGTATTCGTGGAGGATATCCATGCATCCCTGATCGCCGGCATCTTCCTGTGCGGCATACTGGCGGCTATAATGAGTACCGCCGATTCGCAGCTTCTTGTAAGCGCTTCGGCTATCGCGGAAGATATTTACAAAGGCGTGATCAAAAAAGATGCGGATGATAAAAAGGTCCTGACCTTAAGCCGCG
>CADAHD010000245.1 GCA_902787595.1 uncultured Lachnospiraceae bacterium | reverse complement strand
GGGTGGAACAGACCTCTTCAGCAAGGGAAAGAAAATCAGCGGTAACCGGGTGGTTATCTGCGAATGGAAATAAGCAAGCAAATAATAACACTCAATAATAGCAAGATCGTCAGCAGTGACGAACAAAAGCGTAATTCCCGGCAAAAGATGCTTAAGATCGTCGGAAGTGGCAGGAATTGGCAATATTGTTTGATTATTGCCAGAAGATGTTTATCTTTGCAGGGACGCTATGGAATATAAGTGCATCATAACACCGAAAATGCAAGCCGTTGCAGATGTGCTTGTCAGTGCCTTTGAAGGCATGAGCCATTGCATAACGGATATAGGAAGGAACCTTGTTGTCGAGGTTCCCAGATCTCAGTGTGAAGATGTTCGTCGTGTTTTGAAGCAGCAATTCCCAGATGTGGCACTTATCAGAAATGCGTATGCCATGATGGATGACCTTCATGACTTTATCCTTGTGAAGCCTCTCGTTTCAGAAGCTCCTGTTGTGGATTATGAAGGTGTGCTTATCCCTGAGCTGGAAAAAGTGCTGGTAGATCACGAATCCGATAAAGAGTATGCCGGCAGGCAGGAAGCCGAGATACAGGCGCGCATAAGAAAAGCTGCTGCTTTGAAAAAGAGGTATTGAAAGTGGAATTAAGGGATTATTTCAGAGCTTTTACCGAAGATGAGCTGGTCAGGGGAGCCGAGCTGTATTATGCCGGTGACATTTCCGATATAAGCATTCATACGGATGCATTGCTTAAAAAGGCGGACTGCGTCGAGGTGAAAGGCAGCTGGACGGACAGCTCTTATAAAACCGACGGCAGTAAGAGCTCCGGGGAAAGACATTCTTATATAAAGATAAATACTGCTGTGAATATACCGTGCAGCTGCAGATGCAGCTGTGATGAGTTTAGTGCCAATCTGTACGGCTGCGCACATCTTGCGGCACTGCTCACGGCATATATGGCAGAGGTAAACGGTGAAGATGTTTTTTACGGATCGCGTCTGGAAAGCATGTTAAAGAGCGTGGCAAATGTTTCGGATCCGTTTGCGCCCGGGGTGCTCAGGCGGACTGATGACCGTCTGCTTTCGATCCTTAACGATACGGAAGATACGGCACTTCCGCAGTGGAATAATGACAGGGCGGTAAGGGCAAAGAACGGTCTCTGCAGCGTGGAATGCGCTCTTACGGTTATGGATAAAGAGCGTGTTTTATTGGACATTAAAGTGGGATCGGGCAGAAAGTACCTTGTAAAGAATATAATGGAGTTCATGGAAGCTTATAAGTATGAAAGAGCTTATTCCATAGGAAAAGAAGAAATTACACTATCACCTGCCATGTTTGACAGCTACAGCAGAAGTCTGATCGACCATCTTTTGTGTGCAGTCTATTCGGATGATGAGGGTGCAGGCGGAGTCAGGGTATTCAAAAGCCGTAACCCCAGAGATGAGAGATATCTGATCTTTTACGGGCAGCAGCTTGACGCTCTTATGGAGATACTGGATGCGCATAGTGTGACGCTTAACGAAGTAGGTGGCGCGGAGGTACGTCTTAAAAGAAAAGGCTTAAAGGGTATACTTAAAAAGAAAGCATACGGTGCCTCGCTGTCGGTCGAACCCCTTGAGCCCATTGCTGTGACGGGAGCATGGATGTATCTGGGGGATGAGCAGGGGATATTCAGGATAGGGATCGCTTCGCCGCAGCAGCTTAGAGAAGCAAGGGCTCTTACCGGCATGGGCGAAGGAATGTATATAAGGGAGTCGGATATAGGCAGGGTGCTTAACAGATTATCACCTTTTTTCAGGGATTACGGTGAGCTTGTCTGTAAGGGACTGGAGGCGGAGGCTTATGAGAAGGAAAAACCGGAATTTGAGTTCCGTCTGGATTATTCATCCCATGAACTGTCATGTGAGCCTTATGCGGTGTATCCCGTGCAGGATTTTAAATGCCATCTTTTTGATGATACTTCGGACCGGGCAAGAAGGAACGGGGCGGGTGAGGCGGCTGCAGCAGAGTATCTCACCGAGCTTTTTGACAGGATGGATGAAAAAAGCTTTATATTGTATTCGAAGCTTGATGAAGAACAGCTTTTTGATTTCATGAAGGATAATCTGCCGGCACTTGAAAAGCTTGGCAGCGTGTATTCTACTGAAGCAATTAAAAAGCGCCGCGTACGCTTCCTGCCAAAGATCAAGGCTAGTATAAAACTTGAGAATGGCGGTCTGCTAATGTCGGTCAGCAGTGATGATATTTCAGACGATGAGATGTTCGAGATTCTGCATGCGTATAAGAGGAAGAAAAAGTACTACCGCCTTAAGAGCGGTGAGTTCTTATCCCTGCAGGATCAGGAAGACAGGATCTGGGAAACCGTATCCGAGCTCTTTGATAATTACGGGGATAAAGATCCCGAAAAGATAAAGATACCTCTTTACAGGGCTCTGTATCTGCAGGAGTCAATGGAAAAGAGGGATGATGTTTATTTCGAAAGCTCGGCAGAATATGTGAGCCTTTTAGAAAAGATGGATCCGGAATGTTATAAGGATCTTAAAGCGCCGAAGAGTCTTGCAAAGATAATAAGACCTTATCAGCTGGAAGGTTACCGTTGGATAAAGCTTCTTAAGGGCTGCGGCTTCGGCGGGATCCTCGCTGATGATATGGGACTTGGAAAAACACTGCAGGTTCTTTCTTTCCTGTTGTCGGAAAAGGCTGAGGGCAAAAGCGGTGATGAGCTGAGGACCATTGTTATCTGCCCTGCATCCTTAGTCTATAACTGGAAGAGAGAGATAGAGACATATACCAAAGAACTGAATGTGGCAATGATAACCGGAACCGCGCAGGAGAGGGCGGAATTGATAAGCTCATCGTCGCAGGCTGATATATGGGTGACATCCTACGATCTGTTAAAGCGTGATATTGCCAGATATGAAGGGATCGTGTTTGCAAACGAAGTGATAGACGAGGCGCAGTATATCAAGAATCAGAATACACAGGCATCCCAGTCTGTACGCCTTGTTAACAGCTCCTTCCGTCTGGCGCTCACCGGTACTCCCATAGAGAATCATCTTGGAGAACTCTGGAGCATCATGGATTATCTGATGCCGGGATTTTTGTATAATTATACGGGATTCCAGAAGACATACGAGCTCCCCATCGTTACGGACAATGATGAAAAAATGCGGGAGCGCCTGCGGCGTATGGTACATCCGTTCATCCTGAGGCGGATGAAAAAGCAGGTGCTTAAGGAACTTCCGGATAAAATGGAAGAGACGATATATGTAAGTCTTGATCAGGATCAGAAGAAGCTGTATACGGCCAATGTCAAAAAACTCAAAAATGAGCTGAACGCAGTGAGCAGCAAGGAGTTTAAGAGCGGAAAGATGCAGTTTCTGGCACAGCTCACTCTGTTGCGCGAACTATGCTGCGATCCGACCCTGCTTTATGAGGATTATAAGGGAAGCAGTGCCAAGCTGGAGGCCTGCCTTGAACTTATCAGGCAGAGTATAGACGGCGGGCATAAACTGCTTTTGTTTTCGCAGTTTACATCCATGCTTGATATTATCTGCCAAAGGCTTGATAATGAAGGTATAGCATTTCACAGGATAGATGGCGGTGTGAGTAAGGAAAAGCGCATGCAGATGGTTGATTCCTTTGCAAACGATGATGTGCCGGTATTCTGTATTTCCTTAAAGGCGGGCGGAACCGGACTTAATCTTACGGCAGCGGATATAGTGATACACTACGATCCATGGTGGAACCAGGCGGCCCAGGATCAGGCGACCGACCGTACGCACCGTATAGGACAGACCAAAACGGTGAACGTATACGAACTGATAGCGCAGGATACGATCGAGGAGAGGATACAGAAGATAAAGGAAAGCAAATTAAAACTGGCGGATGATATCCTTTCCGGAGGAGAGATAAGTTCGGCAGGTTTTGACAAGGAAGAGATGCTTAAGCTTTTATCATAATGAAACAGATATGCCGCCGGACGGATGCGGACGGCAG
>CADAHD010000244.1 GCA_902787595.1 uncultured Lachnospiraceae bacterium | reverse complement strand
CTTTCTTTATTTTGTTTGTATAACAACACCTCATCCGTCAGCCTTCGGCTGCCACCTTCCCCTCAAGGGGAAGGCTTAGATGGATTCTTTTAGTATGAAGGTGCGGTAATAGAGGCTCAGCTGCTCGAAGAGCTCGCGCTTTTTGATCCTGATCTGCGATACCAGAAGGCCGGCGGACACATCATCGTAGAGATAATCCTCTTCTGCTGCCTGCGTATCCATGGACACGCTGCCGTCCTCTTCAAAAACTATTGTAAAGATGCCGCCCACCTCTTCGGTGAACAGGACGCAGATTATATGAAGCTCATCCTGTATGGAAGAGGGCAGATTGCCGTACTCATCCTTATTGAAATAATACTTCTGTTCGTATGCATTTGCGCCGCAGAGGACGCTTCTTTTTTCAGACATAACCATATATCCCCCGCACGCTTACTTCACCTGAAGCCACCGTAACCGCGCTGCCGTCCGGCAGGTCGACTATCAGCTCTCCCTTATCATTGATGCCTTCGGCCATGCCGGTGAATTCACCCTTGGGATCCAGCACCCTGACCTCACGGCCACGGTTTATAAGATAGCTGTCATATATATGCACAAAATCCGACACATCTCCGCGCTCTGCAAAAATGCCGTAATAATATTCAAAGTATTCCATCACTGCTACGATTATCTGCGCGCGGTCTATCATCTCGCCCTGGCAAAGCCGCAGCGAAGTGGCTATCTCCTCCACCTCCGGAGGGAAAGTCTTCTGATTGACATTGATGCCCACGCCCACAACCACATGATGGATGTAATCCGGTTCCGCGCTCATCTCCGTTAATATCCCGCAGACCTTGCGGTCCTGCACCAGAATATCGTTGGGCCATTTGATGTTGACCTTCAGGTCCTTGTACAGACCGCTGATAACTTCGGCAACGCTAATGGCCATGAGCAGAGTGAGCATAGGCGCCCTGTCAGGCGAAAAATCCGGCCGCAGCAGCAGGCTCATGTATATAGCCTCTCCCGGAGGTGAGACCCATTCGCGGCCTCTGCGACCTTTGCCCGCCGTCTGATGATCCGCCACTACCAGAGAACCGTGCTCCATCCCCTCTTCCGCCAGATACTTTGCGTCGTCGTTGGTGGATTCGGTCTCCTTATGGAAATAGACGCGCTGCCCGGCCCAGCGGGTATTAAGGCGGCTCATAAGCTCGCTGCCCGATAAGATATCGGGATAGGAAAGCAGGCGGTATCCTTTATTGGTCACCGCCTCTATGTCGTAGCCTTCCGCCTGGAGCTGCTTGATCACCTTCCATACAGCGGTACGGGATACACCCAGCTTGTCGCATATCTCCTGCCCGGAAATATAGTCGCTGCTGTTTCTTATCGCTCTTAAGATCTCAGCCTTTGTGCTGATCGCCATATCACGCCCCCAGAGTAGCTGCCATAACGGCCTTTATTGTATGCATGCGGTTTTCGGCCTCCTGAAATACCTTTGACTGAGGGCCTTCAAAAACCTCATCCGTAACTTCCATATCCACTATGCCAAACTGCGCGCCCTTTTCCTTTGCGGTCTCGGTCTTAAGATCGTGGAATGCAGGCAGGCAGTGAAGGAAGATCGCGCTGTCCTTTGCGCAGCTCATAAGCTCCTTTGTCACCTTGTAAGGTGAAAGCTCTCTGATCCTCTCCTCCCATATCTCATCGGGTTCACCCATGGATACCCATACATCGGTATATATCACATCGGCGTCCTTTGCCGCTTCTTTTGCATCTTCCGTGAGGGTTATGCTGCCGCCGCTTTCCTTTGCCCAGCCTTCGCAGGTAGCTACCAGCGCAGGATCGGGGAAATACTTTTTAGGCGCGGCTGCCGCAAAATGCATGCCCATCTTGCTGCACAGCACCATAAGGGAATTACCGGTGTTGTAACGCGCATCGCCCATATAAGCCAGCTTAAGGCCCTTGTGGTCGCCGAATACTTCACGTATCGTAAGAAGGTCTGCCAGCATCTGTGTAGGATGATATTCGTTGGTAAGTCCGTTCCATACGGGCACCTTTGAATAACGCGCCAGCTCCTCTACTATCTCCTGTCCGTAACCACGGTACTCGATACCGTCAAACATGGAAGAAAGAACCCTCGCGGTATCCGCGATGCTTTCCTTCTTGCCTATCTGTGAACTCTTGGGATCCAGATAGGTGCAGCCCATGCCCAGATCGTGCGCTGCCACTTCAAAGGAACAGCGTGTACGGGTACTGGTCTTTTCAAATATAAGAGCCACATTCCTGCCGCGCATTGAATCTACGGGCACATGCTCCTTCTTCTTCCTTTTAAGCTCGGCTGCCAGATCCACGAGATAGAATATCTCCTCCGGCGTATAATCCTTAAGCGTCAAAAAATGTCTGCCTTTAAGATCGACCATGTTGCGTACCTCCCATAATGAAAAAACTATTTCTATGATACACTATACTTATCGTATTTGCAAATAAAAAAAGCCCCCGTCGGTACGGGGGCAGGATATCGATCACCAGAAAACGTGTCCTGCTATCACTATGCCGTCGCGGTAACCCGTGGCACGGAAGTGCGTAGCGTCGCCTACATTTGAATGGCCGTCAAGAGCTTCCTGCGCAGCCTGAAGGCAGCTTGCGCTGACGCCGGCTGCTATCCTTCTGTCCACGCCGCCGCTGCCGGCAGGTCCGAACTGACCTGATGCATAGATAACGCCGTAAAGGGTGTTGGGATATGCCGGACTGCGCAGACGGTTCATGACCACGGCGCCCACGGCTACCTGTCCTTCATAAGGCTGATTGCCGGCCTCGCACTGGATAAGAGCGCCAAGCAGCACCACATCCGACGCCGTAGCTGCATACTTGCCGTAAAATTTGTTTCTCTCAGCTTCCAGCTTCGCCCGCTTCTCTGCTTCCTCACGCTCCTTTATGGCTTCCACGGTCTCGCCGTAATCCATATGGAAAGAGATGTCCAGATACTGCTCGCTTAAGTATCCGCCTTCGCCTTCAAAATCTATCTTTACCCAGCCGTCGAGTTCCTCAACAACATCATATACTTCACCCACGCCCACAAGGCCCCAGGTATCGCATTCGGTATTGGGCTGCTTGCGCACGCGCAGCTGGTCGGTGTTGACCTTTGCCTGCATCACGCCCACATCATCCAGAAGATCCTGCGCCTCGTCGCCAAAGAGCAGATAATCATTGCAGACCCAGCCTTCCATATCGCCGGATCTGATCAGTGTCCAATCGTCGGTATATTCCTCGATATATCCGCCGCAGTCCTTATATAACAGGCCTATCTGCTCGGAGTTCTCGTCAGCTTCCTTACGTACATTGACGGAGGTGTAGACATTAGCCATAACAACAGAACCGGGGTTCTTCCAGGCGTTGTTCTTCTCGATTATCTCCTGAACTTCTTCCTCTGTGGGGACTATGTCCACTTCCACCACGTCGGCTGCGCCTGCGCTGGCTTCTTCAAGCACCTCTGCGCTGGACAGCTCTCCCGCGCCCCTGCCATTCAAAGGCAATAAAATAAAGGCTCCCAGCCCTACGGCTGCCGCGAAGAACACACGATATGCGGTTTTTAAGCCTCTCTGCTGCTTCATCCTCTGCCGGCTCCATACCTGCGATTCAAAATTATGTAAACTTGTTACAAAATTATGTCAACTTATTACGTAAATGTTGCATATTTGTTACAAATTTGTTAACTTTTGAGGATAATAGCACAGCTGCCGCGAGATGTCAAGATATTCTCCGCCTTCTCTCTTGAGAGGTATTCTCCGCCTTCCCCTTGAGGGGAAGGTGGCCGCAAAGCGGCCGGATGAGGTGTCACCGCCTTGCCTCAAAAATAAACTCCTTTATTCCTCCGCTTTCATCAAATGTTCCCAAATATCTGCGCATACACCTTCAAACTTTTGATCAACCTCATAATTTGAATATCTAAGTACCTTTATCCCATGTTCTTTGAGATAAAGATCTCTTTTCTTATCTGCTTCCATTCCTTCTTCTTCGTAATGCTGTGAA
>CADAHD010000243.1 GCA_902787595.1 uncultured Lachnospiraceae bacterium | reverse complement strand
TCCGGATCAAAGAGTCCCATCTTTACGGTGGTTCCACCCAGATCCACTCCAAATACTACTTTTGACATAATTTATTTCCTCCCGTACGGTTGCTTCGCCACCCTGATGGCGGCCCGGTCATTTATTTACTGCAGTTTGTCCCTGTTCTCCAGTGCGGCCTGCATGCGCTTGTAAAGTTCCTGGGGCGCATTGTAACCCATCTTCTTAAGACGGTAGTTAACGGCTGCAGATTCGCAGATCAGCGCCGTATTACGTCCGGGACGGATGGGAATATTATGGCAGACTACCTTATTGCCCAGATATTCGGTATACTCTTCTTCCATGCCCACACGGTCGTAATCCTGATCCTTTGACCACTCGGAAAGACGTATCACAAGGTTGATCTCCTGATCTTCCTTTACGCTCTGCACGCCAAAGAGCATCTTTACATCAACTATGCCTATGCCTCGTATCTCTATGAAATGCTTGGTGACTGCAGGCGCAGTACCGATCAGCGTTTCCTCGGAAACCTTGCGGATCTCCACCACATCGTCCGTTACCAGACGGTGTCCTCTCTTTATAAGCTCCAGAGCGCATTCGCTCTTACCTATACCGCTCTCACCGGTGATCAGCACGCCCTCACCGAAGATATCCACCAGCACGCCGTGTACTGTCATGCAGGGAGCCAGCTTTGCATTCAGCCATCTGATGACCTCTGCCATGAACACCGAAGTACCCTTTGAGGTGGAAAGCAGTGCTACGCCATTCTTTATGGCTATCTCTTTAAATAAAGGATCCGGCTGCAGATCCCTGCAGAAAACAAAGGCCGGTGTGGATTTGGAAAGCACCTTGTCGTAGATCTCTCTCTTATCCTCTTCCTTCATCTGTTCCATATATGAATACTCGACAAAACCTACTATCTGCAGACGGGTAGCATCATAATGTTCAAGATAGCCTGCCAGCTGTATAGCCGGGCGGTTGATATCCGGCTGGGTTATGCGGATATTGCTGATATCTATCTCATCCGTAAGATTAGTGAGTTTCTGCTTGTCGATGAGACGCTGCAGACTGATACTTGCCATAGGGAGTCCTCCTTTTTGAACACATTTGGGGTATATTATACTTCTATTTTGAATTATTGACAACAAAAAATCAGCCTCCCGGCAGAATACTCCGTATCCGACAGACTGAATTCATCATAAGACATTTTATAAACGCCATGGATAGATTCTATTTTTTCCTGGTAGTGTCCGTATAATCCGTATAGCCCAGACTCTTTACTCCCCTGGTCAGTTCATCAAGAGCATGCTCGAGTTTTCCATAGGTATCATATACCTGCTCAAAAAGAACAAAAGCCTCTTCTCTCCGGCCTTCTGCCGATGCATTAAAGCATCTGAACGCATAGCGGTGCAATTCTTCATGAAGATCATACGCTGCTTTGTACGCCGATAGCTTCTTTATCCTGTCATCTTCGACCGTGGCAAACCATTTGCCGAGCTTGCAGCCTCCGGGATTGTTTACCTGCTCCGGCTTCAGATGCTCATAACCCACAAGATTATTATACTGTCTCCAGGTAAATATCAGATGATCCACCTTAAATACCGTGATCCAGTCAAGCATGGTCAGTTCGGCACGGTCTCTTGCCATATCGGAACGTACCATATCCACGCTGCGCGAAATCCTGTACAGATGCTCTCCTGTAGTGAAGCATTCCTCATCCAGCTTGTCAAATCCGCCCGCGACGGTGTTGCCCAATGCGATAAACTCTTCCGTAAGAGCTGACTGTGTATTTACTTCTTCAAATATGGAATCAATATCTTCATTGATACCCGCGACTTCATCTACCATGTTTTCCAGACTGCGTACAGAACTGTTTGCGCGTTCCGTTCCCTCTTTCAGATGATCTGTAGTAGCGGCAACCGATGCAGCGATCGCATCAATATTTTCCAGCATCTCATCCACATAGGCGACCACCGAATCCGCACAGGATGCCGTATCGCCTGCCTGTACTCCCATCTGCTGGGCGACTACCGCGAATCCGCGTCCGGTCTCACCGGCACGGGCTGCCTCTATACTCGCGTTCAGGGCGAGCAGGGAGGAATTGTCCGCCAGATCCTTTATCTGGTCAATGATCTTTGTGATCTTTTCCGTATTTTCCTTAAAGGCAGCAATCTTATCGTTGATCTGATCCACTTCATCTGCAGTGGAATCTATAACGGCTATACTCTGCGTTATTTCTTCGGAACAGTTTCTGGAAGTTTCTATCACATCGTGTGAACCGGACTGTATATTCGAGACCGCATCCTGTACCCGGACGATAGAACGCTCCAGTTCCTTCCCTGAGGTATGGATAGTCGCCACGACCTGAGCCTGCTCATTGACCTTTTCGATCATGTTCTTAACAACCGAAGAATCCCCTATCTTTATCATGGCTTCATTCATGCGCATGACAAAGACATTATTTGCCCGAAACACACTCTTCATCAAGTTATTGTAACACAGAGCGATTTCCGGATCATGGAACTCGGATGCTTCCAATGTACTCATATCTCCGTCAGCAGCTTTTCTCATATGCTCCATAAGTATTTTCAGATCTTCGCCGGCCAGATCAACTTTCTTTCCAAACATTATGGTACCTCCTGTCTTCTGTGCATTCGATACATTGTTTTACCTGTTATCTTCTGATATCGTAATTCATGTTCATCAGATTCCGTATGCTTTCTGCATCATCCGTGATGTTTGCATCACCGCGGATCGTATGCTTTATGGCACTGCTTGCTACAGCAAAGTTTACCATATCTATCGGCTCATATCCATGCATCATTGCATAAATAAATCCGCTCGCAAAAGCATCTCCTCCGCCGACACGGTCAAGGATAGTAAACGTAAAAAGTCTGCTCTCATAGGTCTTTCCGCCGTACCAGAGATAAGCTTTTAAGCTGTTTTCGCTTCCGCTGTGCGCATAGCGCACATGCCTTGCTATGCATTTCAGATTGGGGTATTTTTCCACAAAGGCCCGATTGACCATATCCTGCTGTTCCCTATCCGGCTGATACGGGATATCATCTTTTATATCTCCTTTGGAATGATCGTTATCGTCCCGCCACAGATGATAGGGTTCAATACCAAAAAGAATATCCACATAAGGGAGACATTCTGTACAGAAATCCCTGGCCTCTTCCCAGGTCCAGAGTTTTGAACGGAAGTTTCCGTCAAAGCTTACCGTGAGTCCTTTTGCCCTGGCTGTCCTTAACGCACGCAGGATCAGGTCGGCACAGTTTGGAGAAAGTGCCGGTGTGATACCGCTCAGATGCAGCCATGTATAGCCCTCAAGCAGCCGCTCCAGATCGACCCCTGAAAAATCATACTCTGTTATGGCACTGTGCTTACGATCATAGATCACCTTGCTGGGCCGGATACCATATCCTGTCTCCAGGTAATAGCTGCCCAGTCTGTGCGTCGGTGTCTCCTCAGGAGTACTCAGTATCACAGGCGTACAGTGCACATCATTACTCCGCAGCATCCTTACCGCACTCTTCCCGAGAGAGTTGTTGGGAACCACAGAAAAGAAACTGCTGTCCACCCCAAGATTTGCCAGGGCCAGCGCTATATTCGCCTCGCTCCCCCCATAGCTCGCCTCAAAATCCGATGCCATACGTATCTTCACATAGTCCGGCGGCGTAAGCCGCAGCATGATCTCGCCGATCGTTATAAATTTATGTTCCATAGAAAAAACCTCCACAAATATAAGCTCTTACAGCCATGCTACAGAGAGTCCTTATACCTGTCATCATACTTAAAATAATCAAAGTCTGCGGGTTTTCTGCTGCCGCATCCCCCGTTATTGGCATAGATTCCGACAAGTGTTCCCGTATGACGTTTAGGATCATCCGGAACTCCTTCATCGCATAGATAAATGCAGTTTTCCAGTACTCCTACCGTCTTCCAATCCTGACCATCCAGGCTGTAATAAAATGTTCTTATAAGATGATCCGTCACAACCCTTATGAATACAGGCATCACAGGAACATCATCGATCTGCGCCACCAGCTCCTCC
>CADAHD010000242.1 GCA_902787595.1 uncultured Lachnospiraceae bacterium | reverse complement strand
AGCGGTGCGTGATGTTATCGCGATAAGCAAGTCTATTGCAAATACCCAGAAAGCGCTGGAAAAAGATCCCGAATCGATGGATGAGAAAGAGCTGAAGAATGTTATAGCCGATACGGAGAAGCAGATGCGCAAGGCTGCTGCGGAGCTGAATTTTGAGGTTGCTGCAGAATTAAGAGACAGGCTTATAGAACTTAAGAGGTATCTGAATTCATGATAACTTATATCCTTACAGGCGGGACCATAGGCAGCAGTATAGGCTCAGACGGTGTGGCGCGGCCTGATGTCGATATGAGCGCGCTTATTGATAAAGATGCAAAGATCCGCGTGCCATATACCATATTAAGCGAAAATCTTGATGCCGTGCATCTTAATCTTCTTATAAAAGAAACAGCGGATGTGCTAAGAGAAGGAGAGAGCGAAGGGATCATAATAACGCATGGCAGCGACACACTGCAGTATTCGGCTGCGATGCTTGATATAGTATTCGGCGGGGCGCAGATCCCGATAGTGTTTGTGGCGGCAAATTATGTTTTGGCAGATCCGCGTTCGAACGGAAAAGCAAACCTGTATTTTGCGCAGCGGTTTATAAAAGAAAAAAGAGGATGCGGGGTATTTGCCTGCTATAAAAATCCGGGTGAGGAAGTGAAGATCCACAGCGGAAGTAAACTCATGCCGCATGAAGTGTTTTCGGATAAGATAAAGAGTGTCGACGACAGGATATTTGGATGCTACAGAGACAATACAGACATGTCTGATGCAGAATACATACAGGCGGGAAATGCTGAGGAAAGAGAACCATACGATGGAAGTGTTTCCCTTCTAAAAGAGGATCCGGGCTGTATATTAAGAATAGAGCCGTATCCGGGAATGTGCTATCCGGAGATGGGAGCAGGCGTAACGGCTGTGCTTCTGGGAAGCTATCATTCGGGAACGATAGCCGTCAACAGCGCCTTAAAGGAATTTGCTGATAAAGCATGCAGGCGCGGGATAGCGGTATGGCTGTGCGGTATCTCGAGTAAAGGGACGGAATACGAGACCATAAGTGAATATGAAGAACTTGGTATCCGCCCCATATATGATGTCTCGCCGGTATATGCTTATTGCAGGCTGTGGCTGAAAGGCGCTTTTTAGACTTTTGGGATCCTGGGAATGACATATTGGTATTTGATAATCATGCTGTTTTATGTTATCCTTAAAGTTGGCATATTATAGGGGGACATACAGACGTGATTACCGATCCATATCTACAGTCGTTAGTACAGATAAATTTCATTCCGGTGCTCATCACCGTTTTTTTGCTGTTTTTCATAAATGTAAACTTCAAATTTGAACAGCATCTGGCAAAACAGATGGTGCCCTGCGTAGTGCTTCTGCTTTCCCTTATCGTAATGGATAACCTGGATTATTATTCCTATGATGCTTCTGTGCCGGAGATCTGGCACAGGTTTTTTGCAATGCTTGGATATGATATCCGCATATTCCTTATGGTGGGTTTGATCAATATAGCCTATGGCAGGCAGGTCACAAAAAAGATATTCACCCGGGTTACATATATACCTGCAGTGATCAATGCGCTGATGATACTGCCCTGCCTGTTTTCGAATATCGTATTCTATTATGATAAAAGCGGAGAGATAGGCCGCGGGCCTTTGGCTTTTACCCCTCATATTATATCCATGATGTATATCTTCTTCCTTTTCTATCTGGCGTTAAACAGCATCAGACTGGACAGAAAGACAGAGGCGGGGATACTTTTTCTGTGCGCTATGGTAACGGTTATGGCTGTGGTCGTGGAGATGCTTTTTAATCTGAGAGGCATACTGATAGGTGTTATAGCTCTTGATATTACCTTCTATTATCTGTACCTGCATATAGAACATTTCCGCTTTGATAATCTTACCAAAGTGCTCAACAGGGACAGCTTTTATGCCGATCTGAAGCAATATGGCGAAGAAAAGATCACGCATATACTCAGCATAGATGTGAACGATCTTAAACTGACGAATGACAGCAAAGGACATGCGGCAGGAGACAAGCTGATCAGGGATGTTGCCGATATCCTGAGGGATTCGCTTGATAACGCCTGCTATCTGTATCGCGTGGGAGGCGATGAGTTTGTAGTGCTATGCCTGCTTCGTTCAAATGATGAAGTGAAGGATATGGTCAGCCGCATGTATAAGAAGATCGAAGAGGCGGGATATTCGCTTGCAATAGGCTGGCAGACGGTCAATTCCGATATCAGTGTTAATGAAGCTTATAAGCAGGCTGACAGGGCAATGTACGAAACTAAAGCAAAAATGAAGGCAGAAAGCCGGAAAGATCTGTCTCAGACATAAGCGGAAAGCGCTTATATGGAGGTGAACCATGGCAGATAAAAAAAATAACCATATACGCAGCAGTTATTTCAGATATATCTTGCTGGCGTTGTTCATCGTATTTACTGTTATATTTGTTATTATCTTTATTCTTGGAATGCGCGGGAGCATGTTTGACCCTGAAAGGGTAGAAGCGGTAAGCGTTCCGATCGTACCTTATGAATCAAAAAAGGATTTCCCTGTTCGTTTCAGCGCAAGCGTTTCTTCAAAAGATTCTAATTTTGTCGATCCGGGGAAACTTATAGGTATGACTCCCAAAAGTCTTAAAAATGATCTGAATTTAGACACGGATACGGATCTTAATACCGTGATACCTTCCGGCGCTCTTTCTGAGGAGTTCAGTATCTATAATAATCACGGAGAACTGAGCATTAAAGCTATCAATGTATATCAGGCGCCTGTTTTTTTGAAGGATTGTACGATCTGTTCGGTCCGCTTTGATGATAAAGCGGGAGTCTACGGACTTTCGGATGAGATACGCTGCGGGACCGGCAGCATGGATCAGGTGCATGATCATTATATAGAACGCAGCCTTTATCTTGAAACGGATGACATACTGATATATAAGACCAATAACGAGGATATACGTTTTTATGAGATCAAGGATGCTTCGGGCAAGAGCACTTATCCGATACTGACGCGCGTCAATGAGGTCGACGGGATATTCAGTTTTGAGGAAGGGAAGCTGGATACATATCGCATAGAAGCTCCGGAGCTTTTGTATTACGATCTGCTGCATAATGTAAATGTATATGAACAGGAGCAGATGAGTCCCGAGGAACTGGCTGCGCTGCGCAGGCAGAGGGATCATTATCTTGATGAACTGAGAGCAGCATTTGCAGCCGCCGGTGTCGAAGTGGAAATAGATAAAACAGATGGCACCGTGGCTATGAAGAGCGATATACTCTTTGATTTTGATTCGTATGTAATAAAAGAAGAAGCGAAGGATTATTTAAACTCCTTTTTCAATGTGTATATGAGCGTGCTGATGCGTCAGGATATAAAAACATCGATAAGTTCGGTGCGCTTTGAGGGGCATACGGACACAAAAGGCACTTATGCCTATAATAAGGATCTTTCATTAAAGCGCGCGCAAAGCGTTCTGGATTACTGCGAATATCAGAGCAGTCTTGATGAGGATGAAAAAGCTGAGCTGGCAAGACTGGCTGAAGCGGTCGGATATTCTTATGATCATCCCATTTACGGAAGCGACGGTAAGGTGGATATGGCGGCGTCCCGAAGGGTTGAGATCAATTTTGTGATAGGAACAAAATACAGGTTGAGCCGGGAGCAGGAGATGGCGCTTAACGGGGAGTATATCCGGACCGTTTCGGCGTCTGAAGTTTATATCGGTAACAGTTATTTCCCTTCGCAGTGGACGGTGGCAAAACTTACGGACGATTATTCGAATGATCCTGATGTTAATGTTTACGAGCAGCTGTTTACGGATACAATGTGTCTGTTTGTCGGAGATAAGACTAAAGTGTCGGCGGTAGGCAATCCGGTGATCGAAAGCTATCAACTGTCTGATGAAAATGTCGGGCAGATAGTTAAGGCGCAGTCTGCAGAAGGCAATGCTGAGAGCGCGGATGTTGATTTCTTTGAAGCGTTGAATCCGGGTATTTGCCGCATAGACGCCTACAGCCGCAAAGCTGGTTATAACGGGGCGG
>CADAHD010000241.1 GCA_902787595.1 uncultured Lachnospiraceae bacterium | reverse complement strand
GTGCTCATGGTCGTGATCGTGATGATGTTCATGTTCATGTTCATGATCGTGATCGTGATGATGTTCATGCATGCCTTCATGTTCTTCCTCACCATCAACAAGGATGCTTATATGCGTGCCGTGAATGCCGCATTTTACAGCATCTTCTTTAAGCATTTTTATCCTGGGAATGTTAAGTGAGTTGAAGCGTTCTACAAAGGAGTGGGGATCAGGCAGAAGTTCAAGTAAAGCAGCGGTAAGCATATCCCCGGCTGCTCCCATGTTACACTCAAGATAAAGTGTCTTCATCGATTTTCCTCCTCGAAATATAAGATCGCGCCCCGCGCCTGCGGCCGGAGCATGCCGGTCTATAAAAAACAGACAGAAAAAGTATAGCATAAAAGGATGCATGTGTCATCCGTGGAGAAAACTGAAATCGGCTGCCTGGCTAGCCAGCGCGTAAGCGATTTGGTACAATAAGGTTTTGTCAGCAGGAGGGATGGTATGAGGATATCGTTAGCGCCCATGGAGGGTATTACCAATTTCATATTCAGACGCGTTTATCTTAAGCATTTCGGTGGAGTGGATATGAGCTATACGCCGTTTATCACGGCAAATCAGACACACAGTTTTAAAAGAAAAGAAAAGCTGGAGATAAGTCCTTTTGATAAGGCACTGATCCCGCAGATACTCAGCAATGATGCGGAAGCATTTGTATGGTCCGCCAAGAATATCGCTGATATGGGATATAAAGAGATCAATCTTAATCTGGGCTGTCCGTCGCCGACCGTGACCTCAAGAGGCAGGGGAGCGGGCATGCTGGCAGATAAGCAAAAGCTCAGAGCATTCTTTGACGCGGTCTTTGCAGGCAATGATCTGCCGCAGATCTCCGTAAAGACCAGGGTGGGCACAGAGGATCCGTCAGAGGCCGCGCAGATAGCGGAGCTGTATTCGGAGTATCCTTTTTCACATATAATAGTACATCCGCGTCTGCTTAAGGATCTGTATAAAGGCAGTGTAAGGCTTGACTGCTTCAGGGAGTTTTATGAGCGCATACCGGCGGATAAGCTGGTGTTCAACGGCGATATAAATACGCGTGAAGACGCGCTGGCTGTTACAGAGGAATTCCCGGGGATAGAAGAGATAATGACCGGCCGGGGCGTGCTTAAGGATCCTTTCCTGCCGGAAAAGATAAAGGACGGAGCTGCTGTGGATACCGATCCGGGGCGTATAGAGGCGTATTTGGCTGAGCTGTGGGATGAGTATGCTTCATATCTTTCAGGTGAGAGGGATGTGCTTTTTAAGATGAAGGAAATATGGAGTTATCTTGCTTCTTACTATCCGGATGGCGATGTTATCCTTAAGGGGATACGCAAAGCGCAGACAAAGGAAGCCTACCTGCGGGCAATAAAAAGCATTTGCAAGTGATGCTTATATAAGGTATAATATGCGATAATGATCTTTATTCTAAGGAGGTATTTCTTATGGCTTGTTTTCTGGTATCGACAGCAGAGGCAGTAGTGGTAAAGCTTATAGAGAAGGCAGAAGAGAAAAAAGAATCTAAGGAAACCGAAGGCAGCGCAGCTGTGGCAGAGAGCGCGCATATCCCCTTCAGCAGAAAGCTTAAATGGCTTACATCCCTTCTTCTGGGAGGCGCGGTACTCCTGGCATTTGAGCATGTATGGCATGGAGAGGTCGTTCCCTGGTTCCCCTTCCTTACCGCGATGAATGATGCTGCGGATACTGCGGAGATGCTTCATGAGATGGCTACGACCGGCGTATGCATGGCGGTGCTTGTGAGCATCGTATGGGTAGGCATGTGCGTTGCGGCTGATGCGATCGTTAAGAGGGCTGATAAGGCAGAGCATTCCGAAGCATAAGGGGGGAACGTTAATGACTTTGTTGATAACCGTATTTGCTGCTGTCACGGCCACGGTTTTATGGTACATACGCAAAGATGACAGCATGAGACTGGGGATCCTGTGCTTTATGTACTGGGGCGCATCCATTATGTGGCTGGTCGATGCAATATTCGAGTATGCGGAACTGAAAGAAGCATACTTTACGCCGGCTCTTGAAGACATGGCTAATGACGCATTCCTGGGACTTTCGGTTGTGGCGCTGGGGCTGGTGATCTGGCTGGTAAGACTTCTTATCACAGACCCCCGCGGTTCTGTAAAGCGCGCGCTCCGTCATAACTGACAGATACAGAGTGGTGCTTGACATAAAAGCCCGCTCACTGTAAACTGTGCTTTATCGTGCTAATCTGATCTGAGGTGATGATAATGAAGCTGACTTTGTTTTTAAATGCATTTCTTTCATACGGACTGGTGTTCGTTGTATTTGCGGCGGCCATTGTTATAGCTTTTCTTATAGGTTTTGGCATCCGTAAGAACAAAAATAATAAAGAAGCGGCAGATAAGCAGGAGTGATATAGTCCTGTTTGCTGTATTATGTTAATGAGCAGATATTCCCCGTACCCTGTTTCCCCAAGGAGATCAAGGGACGGGGATATTAGTTGCTCAGAGTATTCAGGTTGACAAAAAAAGCTTTTTTGATATAATGATAAGGCACAATATCTTGTGCCTTATTTATTTAATAACAACAATATGAAGTGTAAGCGATAAGGGAGGAATACAAATGTCGGAAGTGGATTACGGCGCAGAATATAAGCTTGAAAGAAGCGTTAAAGTTATCAAAAAGGACAATACCCGTGAGGAATTTAATGTCCAGAAGGTGATCAACGCTGTGGGCAAATCGGCATACCGCGCATTGACGGAGTTTACGGAAGAGGAAAAACGCCGTATATGTCAGTTTGTCGTGAATAAAGTGAACTCCATGGGCGTTGATGAGATCCCTATTCCCGTTATGCATAATATTGTTGAGAGCGCGCTTGAAGAGGTTAAGCCCATTGTGGCAAAGAGCTACAGGGATTACCGCAATTACAAGCAGGATTTTGTGCGCATGCTGGACGATGTATATAAAAAGAGCCAGTCCATCATGTATATAGGCGACAAGGAGAATGCCAATACCGATTCAGCTCTGGTATCCACCAAGAGGTCCCTTATCTTCAACCAGCTCAATAAGGAGCTGTATCAGAAGTTCTTCCTGACCACGGAAGAGCTGCAGGCCTGCCGCGACGGTTATATCTATGTACATGACATGAGCGCCAGACGCGATACCATGAACTGCTGTCTCTTTGACGTTAAGAATGTGCTGAGCGGCGGTTTTGAGATGGGCAATATCTGGTACAACGAGCCCAAGACCCTGGATGTGGCTTTCGACGTTATCGGCGACATAGTGCTGAGCGCCGCATCGCAGCAGTACGGCGGCTTTACCGTGCCCGAGGTTGATAAGATACTTGAGCCTTATGCGGAAAAATCATACGAGAAATATATAAAGAAGTATGAGCAGCTGGGCGTGGACCGCGCCAGCGCGGAAGCGGAAGCGATGCAGGATGTGATCAGGGATTTTGAACAGGGCTTCCAGGGCTGGGAGTACAAGTTCAATACCGTGGCTTCCAGCCGCGGAGACTATCCTTTCATTACAGTGACCGCAGGCATCGGCACAGGCCGCTTTGCGCGCCAGGCTACCATCAGCATGCTCAATGTGCGCAGAAAGGGGCAGGGCAAGGACGGCCATAAGAAGCCCGTTCTCTTCCCCAAGATAGTTTTCCTTTATGATGAAAAGCTGCACGGACCCGGCGGAGAGCTGGAAGATGTATTCGAAGCCGGAGTGGAGTGCTCGGCAAAGACCATGTATCCCGACTGGCTCTCGCTTACCGGTAAGGGTTATATCGCCAGCATGTACAAGCAGTATGGCAAGGTTATATCACCCATGGGCTGCAGGGCTTTCCTTTCGCCCTGGTATATAAGGGGCGGCATGCATCCTGCTGATGATAAGGATGAACCTATATTCGTGGGCCGCTTCAATATAGGCGCGGTTTCGCTTCATCTGCCCATGATACTGGCAAAGGCGCGCCAGGAGAGCAAGGATTTCTATGAGGTGCTGGATTATTATCTGAACCTGATAAGACAGCTTCATATCCGTACCTATGCATATCTGGGTGAGATGC
>CADAHD010000240.1 GCA_902787595.1 uncultured Lachnospiraceae bacterium | reverse complement strand
ATCCCAGCTCCATATCCTCTCATCAAAGCCGATATAATCCTTAAACATCTCACAGCCGTCCGGGGCTATGGGATGGAACAGGACAGCCATTACCTTGCAGGAATACCAGGTATCCACTAAAAGCTGTCTCTTCATCTCCAGATCGTTATTCTTGTCCGCTTCACGGCTTACAGCCGCCCAGTTCTTATTAACCTCACGGATATACTCATCCAGGGTATAAGAAATCCTGTGGAAATCATGATTGTACATATGTCTCTCATAATCCAGCACATTCTTCTCTGCAAGAGCGCGTATCTTTTCCGACACCTCTCCGTCGGGGATCACACCGTCAAAAGCTGCCTGGGTTGAATAAAAGCAAGAACGGATCAGACGGTTATACACATTGGTCAGAAGATTGCCTTCCTTGACAACGGGATCTGCGCCCTCTCTCTGGTCTTCCGGCAGATATACCTGCGGCTTAAAGCCCGTGCTCTTGTTTGAAAGTCCCAGACTGATAAAGTGCATGCGAAGCTGATCCACGGAATAATGCTCAAGCAGTTCTGCTGCCATGGGCGGCTTGATATCCGAGCTTGAGCTGGCCTTGGTATCCATGAACAGTATGTGGCGGTTGGGGATGATGTGGGGAGGTCTGATATTGCCCAGCGCATGGAACATTCCCATCTCTGCTATCGAATAGAAATAGATATTATCCTCTCCGATAAACTGATATACCATGGAATCCTCATCATTCCACCACTTCTGCCACTCATCTTCATCCGCGCCTTTTGATGCCAGATAGGCGCGCGTAAAGGATATGGGCGCCCAGAGAGATTCCGGCCATACCCAGAAGGTAAGATCCTTCTCTCCCTCTTTCTCAGGCACGGGAACGCCCCATTCAACATTACCCGATAAGCGGAAAGGCACCAGGGTCTTTCCCGCTGTATAATGCACGCCCGCTTCTTCAAGCACTTTTCTGGCCAGATCACGGTCGTCTAAGGACTTGAACACACAGAGCAGCGATTTTCTCTTTTCTTCATCGATAAGCTCATGCTCGGGGAATTTGGCCAGAAGCGCATCCTGATCCTTATCCTCAAGATACTTTTTAGGTATATGAACAGCCGGCTTGTTTAAAAATTCATCAATGATGAGCATCTCAAATTTGCGGCGGTTGGTATTGGCGCGCAGCTCGTTGATGCAGCCCTTCAGATAATCTATATCATCCTCCAGCTTGTAATACCAGTTGGTAACGTTTACAAAAGAAGGCTTCTTTCCCGATAAAACGCTTACCGGATCTATAAGCTCGCTGGGCATATACTGATGTCCCAGTGAACACTCATCAGCATAAGCCTTATCGCTGCAGCAGCCCTCGATAGGACAGCGTCCCACAACCTGGCGGCCGTTTAAGAATACTCCCAGCTCATCATCAAAAAACTGCGGGGTGGATAATTTCTCGAGATATCCCTTCTCATACAGACTGTTAAAGACCTCTGCCGAAGTCTTTGTATGCATCTTGCCTGCCTCGCCCAGCGCAGATGCGCCGAAGAGATCAAGGCTTATCTTATATGCAGCCAGCGTTTCCTTCTGCTTTTCGTGATTGGAACGCACATAATCTTCTATCGATTCCCGGTATCCGCCTTCCTTAAGCTTGCGGTAGCTTTCGAGCGCGGGCGAGCCGTAGCAGTCGGTTCCGGAAACAAAGATAACATTATCCTTTCCTATCCTGTCGCGCATAAATCTCGCAAAAACATCGGCATGAACAAACATGCCTCCCACGTGTCCGAAGTGCAGTTCCTTATTGCCATAGGGCATGCCTCCGGTTATAACGCAGCGTTTTGGGAAAACCGGTCTTTCATCGGGTCTGATCCTTTTATCGTACATAGCTTTTTTCCTTTCCTTTTTATGAAACCAGGCAATATTATATGCGTTAATGCAAAGCTTTTCAACACCTATTCCATCTGAGTTTCCATGTTTCCATGGCGGGCAGACTCACTGCTTTAACTCATCACTGATATAATCCTCATTCACAAACCAGTCGGCTTTATTGTTCAGATATACCTCTGCGTAAGTGGCATCCCAGGTCGAATGCGCCGATGTAAGGCAGAAGCCCATATAATATGACTCCCTGCCGTATGTATAGACATCGGGATTAAAGTTTATCCTGTAATCCCCTGACGCAAGCTTTGTAACATTAGGATACTCTGCCATAAAATATCCTTTATTTACTGCTCCGTCCATCTGATAGTCAAAGGACACCACAAACACGCTGTCCTGCTTTGAATAATCTCTTTTGACCATGGAATATATGGCGCACACTTCAAATGTCCCCGGCAGATAACAGGAAAAATCCTCATCACACTGCGACTTTGCCAGAGCTATGGCGTTCTTCTTCATCGTTTCAAGGTCTTCTTCGCCCACATCGTATATATTGCCGACATATTCGTCCAGTCCGCTGACCGTATACGTATTTTCGGTCCTGGTAAAGATATAAGTCTTACTGCCGTCCTTAACTCTGTCAGACGGGTAGCTTATTGTGATCGTATCCCCGTTGCTCAGCCCCTCAAGCTTGCCCGTCGACTTTTCAAGAACGGATATGGCGTGGATATTTCTATCGTGCACCCATCCGTCTGCTCCGCCGCTTATCCCGCTATAGCTGATCTCAACCTTTGCAAAAGGGTCTATCTCTACTTCCTGCGAAGCTGCGCTGCCTGAGCTTTTTTTCGACTGCGCCATGAGCCCGCCCACTACAGCCGCATATATGAATGACCCGACAATGTTAAAAAGTATGATCGCTCCCACAATGCACAACACTATCAGCAGGGCCGTATTCTTTGCTTTATTGATATTGGCAGACGATCTTCCCGTACCGTTCATATTGTTCATGATATGCTTTATCTGCATATCCTGGATATCATCCCGCATACGGTCATTTTTAGGGCCGTACTCCTCGGTAAAATCCAGCAACGTGCCGCAGAATTCGCACTTTCCGGTCTTGCTGCTGCCGTCATAAGATACGTTCGCGCCGCAGTTGGGGCACTTAACAGAACTTACTTTAATCGCCATTTTCCTCTCCTTATCACACAGCCGGCCGCTCAGCTATGAGTCCCTGCACGGTCATATGCGATCTGCTTAAAAAGATTATAAAGTCCGCTTTTAACAGAGTTATTATCATGATCGGCCTGCGGCACTACATACCAGATGTGTCTTGCTCCGTTGGCCTTTAATATCTCATGATAGGATTCGGGATATTTTCCCACCACTGAATCATGATCACCGCAGCATAAGATAAACTTTTCGGGTATGACCGCGCCCTCTGCGAAACTCATCTCGCTCTCCTGCATCTGTCCGGGATGAGACATAAAATTATCGGCTGTCGGCACCACCCCCGGCGCCGAGGATACAGCGCACACATAACCAAAAAGTTCAGGCCTCTTAAGAGTAATATATATTGTCTCGCGGCCGCCCATTGAAAAGCCTGCCAGATAAGTATTCTCCCTGCCGCTGCGAACAGGATAAGCGCTCTCTATATGCGGCATCAGATCATTTATAAGCTCATTGATAAAATTATCGTAAGGAAGGCAGCTTGCCTCATCAAAGGCAGGCTTCTGATCAGGATCCGCCGTCGCATACATATTGGGACATACTATTATGGTCTCTTCTATCAGTCCGTCAGCAGCCATGTTCCCGACGATCTCCGGGATATTGTTGGCTTTGTCGCGCGCAAACGAATACTCATCCCCGAATATCCCATGCAAAAGATAAAGCACAGGATAGCTCTTTTCTTTGCTGTAATCTGCCGGCAGCAGTATGCTGTAGCCTCTCTCCATCGCGCAGGTCTTTGAATAATAGGTCCCGTGTGTGTACTCCGCATACTTTACGCCATCGCGCGCAGCTGCGATATCTGCGGGGCATACAGACTCTATCCCGTCATCCCGCTCCGCAAGCGCGCTTCCTTCATTCCCCGCTGCCGTTTCCTTTGCGGCTATGCCGCTGGCAAACGAACTCTTCTCCTCTTCAGTCATTACGTCTTTCCCTGCAGTTATTTTTTCTTCAGTCATTTTGTCCTCCGGTCAATTTTATCCAGCTTTTTCTTTT
>CADAHD010000239.1 GCA_902787595.1 uncultured Lachnospiraceae bacterium | reverse complement strand
ATATATTTTGTATGTATTTCTTGAAGAAAATCACCAAAAATGATAGTATAAATAATGTATTAATTATATAAAAAGCACATATTTTGAAGAACCCCTCTTATATGGATGAGGTGAAGCAGGCGAATAACAGTCCGGAAAAAAGGTGATATCGCTTTATGAAAGAAATATGTCTGAAAGCAGAGAAGGAGAATATAGACAGGGCCTTTGCATTCGTTGAAGGAGAGCTTAGTGGGATACCGGAGATCAGCCGGAAGGATGCGCTCAGGCTGCATATGATAATTGATGAGATCTTTGCAAATATATGCGACTATGCATATAAAGGTACCAAGGGTTATGTTTGGATCTCATTTTCGTATGACATTGCAAAAAAAGCAGTAACCATCACTTTTGCGGATGATGGCCTGCCGTATAATCCGCTGTCTGCAAAGGAACCGGATACCACACTTTCTGCGAAAGAGAGAAAACCCGGAGGTTTAGGGATCTTCATGGTGAAGAACACGGTAGATGAGATCAGTTACGAGAATACGGAAGGGAAAAATATACTAATTCTTACAAAGATAATAGGAGGATCAGAGCATGTTTAACATTAAAGCAGAACTTACGGGAACAACACTAAGCATTGCTTTGGAAGGAGTGCTTGATACCCAGGCGGCGCCTAAGCTCGAAGAGCTGATCAATGAGAAGATCGCTGACGCCACAGAAGTGAAATTTGATCTGGTGAATCTTGAGTATCTTACCAGCGCAGGATTGCGCGTATTGCTTACGGCCCAGCAGGAAATGGAAGACAAAGACGGTTTAATGACTCTGTCAAATGTCAATGATGAGATCATGGAGATATTTGATATGACCGGTTTTACAGATGTACTGACAATAGTATAAGACTTGCATGTGAGGACATTTATCTAAGAATGCAGCTTGGGAATAAAAAAGATAATAACAGAGTTAAGAGAACGACTGCAGTCTGTACCATTGTATTCAATATCGCGTTGATCATTGCTACTGTTGTAATTGTTCATATACGGGATGTTGATACACTGTCACCGGTTCATGCCATGAATGTGGGCATTGATCTGGTTGGCATGATCATAGGTTCGCTGCTTCTGCTGTTCTGCTATATCGACCTGCAGCGGGTCGGCGTGGATCAAAAGTATTTCCGCTATCTTGTGGAGGCGACCATTATCGCGCTTTTTGCGGATATCGGGGCCTGGGTTATGGAAGAACGGCCCGAGCTTTGGCTGCTCAATCGCATAGATAATACGATCTTTTATATGACCATGCCCACGGTAGTTCTGTTTTTCTGGCAATATTTTACATGTATCATTGGAAGAGAAGAAAGACTTGTGATAGAAACGGAGCGCTGGCTCAAGCTGGGCTATGCGCTGGAAATGGTTTTGTGTACTATTAATTTTTTCATGGGCTTTTTCTTTACCGTTGATCATCAGGGCGTATATCACAGAGGCGCCTTGTATCCGTTGTTCATGGCCTATATACTGGCTCTGGGAGTGATGGTCATTATCCTTATGATCATATACAGAAAGAGGCTCACCAGACGCCAGATCGTTGCTGTTTCAGCTTATGTCGCAACACCATTTCCGGTTATATTTATATCCTTATTCATATACGGACTGTCATTGAACTACGCAGTCTGCATGCTGGATCTGCTGGTCATGTATTGCATACTTAACATAGAACAGAGCAGGGAAAAGCTGGCTGTTGAAAAAGAACTTTCCACAGCTGCTTCCATTCAGGAAGGCGTGCTGCCGCATGTTTTCCCGTTGTTTCCCGAAAGAAAGGAATTTGAACTGCATGCGTCCATGGATCCGGCCAAAGAGGTTGGGGGAGATTTTTACGATGCTTTCCTTATAGATGACGATCACCTGGCGATCGTTATAGCGGATGTATCGGGAAAGGGGATACCGGCCGCTCTGTTTATGCTTATTTCCAGGACGCTGATCAAAACCAGAGCTATGATGGGCGGAACGCCCGCCGGTATACTTATGGACGTTAATCCTCAATTGTTTGAGGGAAATCAGGCCAAGATGTTTGTTACGGTATGGATGGGGATACTTACTATCTCTACCGGACATGTGATCGAGGCAAATGCCGGCCACGAATATCCGGCGATAAGACATGCGAACGGAAGATTTGAACTGTTAAAGCGTAAACACGGACTGGTACTGGGTGGAATGAAGAAGGTCAGATATACGGATGATGAGTTTGATCTTGAACCCGGTGATACGCTCTTTGTTTATACGGATGGCATTCCGGAGGCGACAGATTCCAAGGGACAGCGCTTTGGCATGAGCCGCATGACAAGGGCGTTAAATAAGAGAGCGGATGCAGCGCCTTTGGAACTGCTTAAGACGGTGCGCACAGAGGTTGATTTTTTTGTGGGAAACGCGCCGCAGTTTGATGACCTTACAATGCTGGCCGTAAAATATTATGGGGCGGATAAATAAAAGAATTGCACCGCCAAACGCGGTTGATAAGGGCTTATGCATAATATTAAGGAGGGTGAGATGGCCGTTATCGAATTGAACGATGATAATATGTTTGATTATCCGGGTTATATACCTAAGGATATGGCGGAAAATATCCAAAGAGAATTTTATAGAGGTTTTTTGATATTGGCTGATGCTGATGATGATATGCAGGCCGGCATTATATGGCAATATCATAATCCGGAATCGGCTGTGGATACCGAGAGTGTGATCGAGTGGATCTGTATCAGGGATCCTGATGTTTCGGATCTGCTTTTTGATGAGTATACGAGCAGGATACAGGATAAGAATGTTAAGAGATCACGTTTTGTGATACCGGTTAAGAACAGCAGTATCGAAAAAGAAGCTTTTAAGAATGCAGGTTTTACAGCAAGGCTTACGGAAGGGGATAATGTTATCGTATCACTTTCCGAGCTTTTTGAACTGCCTGTCATGAAAAGCCGTAAGGTGCCGGATAATATCGGAACCCTCAATGAGCAGACTTTGCGTAAATTCAGAAAGGGGATCGAACAGTGCATCGTACACGGAAGAAGGGGATTGTGTGAAGATCTGTCATACCTTCCTATGAGCTGGTTCGAGGTGGATGTTTCCTGTTACTCGAAAGATGAGGATAATATCAGCGGATTCCTTTTGCTTCATAAGCTGCCTTCGGGTATCCTGTCTGTTCAGCTTTTTGTCGGACTGAAAAAAAACGCGCAGCAGGATCTGCTGGGGATGATGCGGAAGTTTATCATCAATATGGAAGAGAACTATCCGCCCGAAACAAAGATCCTTCTTAATCGTCATACGGAAGAAACGCTGAAACTTACGGAAAAGCTTCTGCCGAGAGGATTTGGAAGACCGGTGTATGCCGGTATGCGGGAAGAGTAATGCATTAAGCTGAAAGAATAGCTTGGAAGTCATCAACGCAAAAAGGAGGTAAATATGTCGGATGTAAAGCTTTCATTAAAAGAGCAGGTGAAGCTTAACCGTGACCTGAAGCAGGTACGGGAACATCAAAACAGGGAGGCAGTGTTTGTTACTCCTGAAATGCAGCAGGATAAGGCGCTTTATAGAACCGATACGGTATTGTCTGATATCAAAAAAATAGACACCATCCTTGCGAATAAAGAGGCACTTTCTATCTCGGAGCGGGAGGCGGAAAGACTTCGGCTCATGGCCGGAAAAAGCCACTCATTTCTGTTGATGAATGACAGGCAAAGCAGTACGGACAGTCCGGAAATGCAGGAGGTCAAGCACGCTCTTGCATCGCTTGAGCGTCTCAAAGAACAGCCGCTTCCGGGTGGATTCTCCGAGGATGGAGCGCAGCTGGTGTCAGATCAGTATGATCGTGTGCTTGATGCCTGTGATGCTTATATCAGAAAAAAGAAGGGGCGTCCGTTCTGGCCGCCGTATGCGCGCCGTTATGACATGGTCGTACAGAACAGGGATCGTCTCAGGAAAGAAAAAGCGGAGTATGAGAAGAACTGGAAGTACGGAGCAAACAAGGAGCTGGTACGTCTGGCAAGATCTGCGCAGGATCTGCTTACATTAAGCAAATACAGGCAAGAGGCTCCGGCACCTGCTTCTGCTTCTGCGGAGAAGAAAACTGCGGTTACAAAAACAAAAGCTGA
>CADAHD010000238.1:4132-6609 GCA_902787595.1 uncultured Lachnospiraceae bacterium | reverse complement strand
TATATCTATTGCCCTTCCGACGCCTTCAAGGGTTTTAAGCAAAGCATGCGCCGCATCGTATTTCCCTGCCGGTATATTCAGATCTATATCTATCTCTCTGTTCAGACGATTTAGATAAATCGTTTCAGGCTTCAGAGCAAACTTGATCGGATCGACTTCGCTTATATCAAGCAGATAAGCCACCATGGAACCTGCGGCCGTCCCGCGTATAGAAACATCATATTTTCGTAGTCCGGCTTTCTGCATCAATTCTTTTATCTGTAAAAGGATAAAATGCCCCCCTGTAAGATCCAGGGCATGCAGTTCTTTTTCAAGATACTCCCGGGCTGCTTCTTTTTTATCATCATCATACTTATCCTCCAGTGCATCAAAGCAGAGCTTTCTGAGTCTCTCTGCTGCGCCGGATATCACAGGATACATCTTTTTATCCATTACTCTGCCTCCATTAAAAAAGACTTACAATCCGTCACTATTGTAAGCCAGTTTTGACTGAAATAAAACTGTTTTTTAAAGATTTTCAACCTGTTAATAAAGCTTTAAGATTCGTCCCTACAAGCGATATTCCCACACACAGGATAAAGATATATACCAGCAGCATAAATGCTTTCTGATCGATTCTTCCGGATATCCGGCTTCCAAGCCACGATGCTATAACTACCGGTATGGCTCCGAACACAGTTATGATCATCACTTCTTTTGTGTATGCGCCTTTAAACATCTGCCAGAAGAACATGACCGTATATATGCACAGCCATACCACGGTAAATGTGGCGCGAAAGCTTTTCTTCTCTTTCAGTGCCTGCGCACAATATATGACCAGAAATGCCCCGCCCGATACAAACAAAGCCTGCACTATTCCTGCCAGTATCAGTATAATGACCAGCACTGCTTTAGGAAACTGTGTTTCTTTTTTCGAAAACAGTTTAAACAATGCCACCGCCACTATTATGATCCCATATATGAACATAAGTATCGAATCCGAATTTATATAAGGGATCATCAATACACCAAGTATCAGTCCAGATCCCATCCATATAAGGATGGTCCTTAGTTCTTTGAAATTTATATCCTTATAGCAATCTGCGGTCACACTGATGGATGAAACCCAGGCTATCAGGTTAAGAGCAGTTCTGGCTGCCACGGTTCCATATAAAAAGCTTAATATCGGGAATACCATTATGTTCCCGCCAAAGCCCGTTATGGCATGCATCGTAAAAGCAAAAAAAGATACAAAACTTACGATCAGCTCTTTGATCATGACAAATACCCATTACTGCTGCGGATCACAGATAGTATTCCAGCTCCAGCTCCTTTTCTTCAAAGAATTCCTTATATACCGTGTTTCGAATGTTAGAAAAATCCCTGCCCGTCCTTACTCTTGGATAAGGCAGATCAACATTTATTATCCTCTTTATGCCTGTTCCCCTTTGTCCCAGTATGACTATCCTGCTGCTTAAAGCAATGGCTTCGTCTATATCATGGGTAACCATAACCATGGTATTTTTCTGAGCCTTCCATATCCTGAGGATCTCGTTTTGCATGGTTATGCGTGTAAGTGCATCCAGTGCCCCAAAGGGCTCATCCAGTAATAACAATGAGGGCCTGTTTATCAGAGCACGCGCTATTGCCACTCTCTGCGACATGCCCCCGGAAAGCTGCCCGGGATATTTCTTTTCAAACCCTTGCAGTCCCACAAGATGGATCAGTTCCTCAATACGCTCCTTCTTATTAGCTTCCCTGTCGGCAAGACCATACCCCACATTCTCTTCTACTGTGAACCAAGGAAACAGACGATGGTCCTGGAAAACAAGGCCTTTATCCAGAGACGGACCGGTAATGCTTTTCCCGTCGATATATGCTTCTCCCTCATAATCCCTTTCCAACCCCGCGATTATTCGCAAAAGAGTACTCTTACCGCATCCGCTGTGACCCAGGAGGCAAATGAACTCGCCTTCCTGAATATCCAGATTTATATCTTTTAATACTTCTGTGGTCTCGTTGTTATTTTGAATAAACGTTTTATTTACCTTTTGTATTTTTATCTTGCTCTGCATGTATCCACCTGCTTTCAATAATACAGAAGCTTTTTCTGCAGTTTCTGTAAAATGTCATCCATGAGTTTACCAACTATACCTACAACCAGCATCGACAGTATTACCTGTCCGGGCATGGAAAGCGATCTTCCGTCCATCAGCATATATCCGATCCCTGATGTAGCAGCTATCATCTCGGCTGCGACTACGCATATCCACGCATTTCCCAGACCTATCTTAAGCCCGGTCATTACCTGGGGAAACGAAGCCGGTATTATCACATCCTTAATAAGCTTTTTTTTGGGTATTTCAAATACCTGAGATACTTCAAAATATCTTTTATCTATTTGTCGTATCCCATCCACAACATTCGTGAGTATGGGGAATACCGCGCCAATAAATATGATAAAGATCTTGGAGGCCTCCCCTATTCCCAGCCAGATT
>CADAHD010000238.1:0-4119 GCA_902787595.1 uncultured Lachnospiraceae bacterium | reverse complement strand
CGTCTCGGCATTCTTTGATAAAGATATCAATATTCCCAGTACTATCGCGACCAATGCCGCCAGAAAAAAGCCCGAAAATACTCTTCCTATACTCACTCCTATATTCTTTATCAGTACACCGTTCTTGACTGTCTTAATAAGAAGACTTAATATCTCATGCGGAGCAGGCAGCATATACGGAGGCAGGCTTCCGCTTAAGGAAGCCGCCTCCCATACTGTTATCACAATAAAGGGCAATAAAAGGTATTTTATCCGGTATGCTAATCCTTTCTTTTCTTTTTTCATATCACCATCACCTCTGCCGGAGCTATTCAATGATCACTTTGTGGTGATCCCCGCATTTGACAGATGTTTTCTGTCAACAAATGCATCTACATCCACTTCATTTGCCGCAAACCCCTGTTCACGGTTAAACTTCTCTACATCTTTCAGTTCATCAATGTCCTTATCGCTTATATAAGTACTGAATTCGTATTTTCCAAGCAATTCGGTAAGTGTTTCTGTAGGAAGATTTATCTCATCCTTAAGCTGTGCTGCAGCAGCTGCCGGATCAGCTTTTATCTCATCATTTGCTCTCTCAACCGCTTTTATAAAAGCTGTCAGCGCATCCGGATTATTATCTGCAAAATCCTGTGTCGCAAAAAAGAATACATTATTACTCTTGATCCCGGTTCCATCTAAAAGTATCTTTATGGTTCCGGTAGAGAGCGTAGAGCTCAGACCCGGCTCCCAGATTATTCCCGCATCAGCCTGCTCTGTCGATACAGCATTTCCTATATCGGAATTCGGAAGATTTATCTGCTCGATATCATCAAAAGTAAGTCCCGCTCCTTCAAGCACCAGGCCAAGGAAATGCTGACCATATGAGCCTTTTACATACGCAACTTTCTTGCCCTTAAGCTGCGAAGGATCGCTTATATCAGATCCTGCAGGCAGCGTTAAAGCCACCGTAGTCTCTCCTGCAGAAAGCTTCGCAAAGGTAACTGTTTTCTGTCCCGATGCTTTGGCTACCAGTAAAGGCACATCACCGATAAGACCGATATCCTCTGCGCCGGCCGCAAACGCTTCATTCTCCGGAGGACCTGATTCGAAAGAATCCCAGGTGATCTTAAGATCTTTGTACCCAAGTTTCTCAAGTTCCTCAGTAAAATATCCGTTCTTCTTAGCAAGAAGTATATTTGCCGCATATACACCGGGCTGGGTAGCAACACGTATCACGTCTGCTTTGATCCCGCTTTCTGCAACATTTTCATTAATCTCTTTCCCTGCAGCGCTGACCGTAGTACCGCATGCCGTTAATGATCCTAATAAAGTAAACGATAAAACAGATGCCAGTATTGTTTTTAAAAAATTCTTTTTCATGATAAATCTCCTCTCTTTAATTAACTGTTAACTGCTAAACTGTCATAATGACTGAAAAACGGATGCTCTTTCTTTTGTCTTTCTATTCCCTTTGCAAGATTAAGATCAAGAACATCTTCCGCTTTTATCTTTACTACCGCAGCAATATCAAACCCTTTTGCTTCCTGATACTTACTGTAATATTCTTCGTATTCCCTTCCACAGGTAAGTATCTTCTTTATGCGTCCGTGTATAAGAAATGACTCCTTATCTTCTCCTATAACCAGCACCGATACTTTCTTATCAAACCATATGCTGTATACTACATTGCTGTAGCTCTTTGAAGATTCCAATACTTCAACATAAGTAAGCTCATCATCGGCTGATATCTGAAGCGATCCTTTGGGCGCTGAATTGATCTCCCCGTTTTTGTCCTGTGAGGATACTACTTTGATACTGTTTTTGTTTTCTATCAGACTTTTTAATTCTTCATTTATTATTGACATGATACCGCTCCTTATTAAATTCTCTGCAGATCTGAATTCGGATGATTTCCGCATCTTCTGTAATCATCAAATTCTGCTGTGACTCCATACTTCCTGCTGAGCTTATCAAGACCTATGGTAAGCTGAGCGTAATAATCAAGCGATGCATTCTTCTGGTCCCTGAATACCGAATTAGGCCTCGGCACCCATACTATATACACCACAGCCACGCCTTTGCTTATAAGTGTTTCAGCCTCTTCCAGGATATTCTTTAGAGCTTCTTCCTCTGTAGGAAAGCCGTTAGGCTTGGCCAGTTCTACTCCGCCTACGGTACCGGTCCCCACATAACCTTTTCCGAAAATATCCACTGCATCAATAAGACGTTTCTTCCATTCCTTATATCCTACATGCTTTGCTTTTCCCGGACAGATCCAGTTAAACTTTTCTTCATTAAGAACCTCTATATCCGAAGTGTAGCTCATCAATCCCGTTTCTTCATGAAGTCTTGAAAGCTGATCATAATTCAGAGCAGTAGTTATTACCTGACTGGGAAATCTTCCGTTAAAGTTTTTTCCTATAGCCTTAAGTACATCTATGTAATACTGCAGCTCATCATCAAACGGTGTCTTTCCTCCTATGTCGGATCCCATTGTCATGCAAAGTGTTGTAAATCTTCCCTTCTGTTTGATCGCCTCCCTCACGGTCTCGTATGCGTCCTGAGGAGTCATCTTCTGCTTAGTGACACCGTCAATATTGATATGCGGATTCAGATCGCAGTACCGGCAGGGCAGGCCTTCCGTAAAGAAACAACACTTGGATGTAGGCGTTATATTCAGTCTCTGTGGCCTTGCAAAGATTATCGAATCCATCGGCGTACCCGAGGATGTAGTTTTTCCGTAAAAATCCGGCTTTTCCCAGAAATCTATTTCTTCTACTACTTTATCCTTATCGATCAGTACATATGCCCCGTCTCTGTAATCCACAATATACGGGTTCTGCTCTATCGGAGTAGCATCGGTTATCACTATGCTTCCGTCTCTTAATACCAGGGCCTCCGGTATTCCGAACTTATTCTTCTGATCCCTGGCTCCCAATGTTGAAAAGAATACGTTTGATCCCGTCAGCTGATACTTGTCCTTATCTACGTTCTTTAAAACATTTTCGGTGTAACACACTCCCCTTCTCTGTACATCTGTTTTCAGCAGATTCAGTCTGGGCAGTTCGGGATATCTTGCCAGCGTTTCCTCAAACGCTTCATCCCTTTTGTTTTCTGTACTCATTGTTTTTCCCTCACCTTTCTTTTTAATAAAAAAGATTCAGGCGCGAAGCATCTGCTCCGTTCCTGAACCTCCGGTTTTCCGGTCAGTTCATACTTTATAAGTATTTCTTTATTTCATCCGTTTTATTCAGTTCTTCCCAGGGAAGGCTTATATCCGTTCTTCCGAAGTGACCGTATGCAGCTGTCTGCTTGTAGATCGGTCTCCTCAGATCCAGTGCATCAATGATAGCAGCAGGTCTCAGATCAAATACCTTTTCTATGATGCTGACTATCTCTTCCTCGGATCTGGTTCCTGTACCAAAGGTTTCTACTGCTATCGAAACGGGTTTTGCAACACCTATCGCATATGCCAGCTCTACCTCCAATCGCTTTGCCACTCCTGCGGCCACCAGATTCTTTGCAACCCAGCGCGCTGCATATGCAGCCGACCTGTCTACCTTTGTAGGATCCTTTCCTGAGAATGCTCCGCCTCCGTGTCTTCCCGTTCCTCCGTAGGTATCTACGATTATCTTCCTGCCTGTCAGTCCCGCATCTCCCTGAGGTCCGCCGATAACAAAGCGTCCGGTCGGATTTACATAGTAGATCGTTTCATCGTCAAGCAGTTCTGTGGGTATCACCGGCTTTATTACTTTTTCTATCACATCTTTTCTGATCTGTTCCAGACTGACATCTTCTGCGTGCTGTGTGGAGATAACTATCGTATGCACTCTCTTTACCGTATGTCCGTCATCTGCGAATTCCACGGTAACCTGTGATTTTCCGTCCGGTCTCAGATACTTAAGTGTTCCGTCTTTCCTTACTTTTGCCAGCTGTCTTGTGAGCCTGTGCGCAAAAGATATCGCCGGAGGCAGATACTCGGGAGTTTCATCTGTGGCATATCCGAAAATGATTCCCTGATCGCCAGCGCCTGTACCGTAATCTTCGGTAGCTCCTTCCTGTTTTGATTCGAAAGCCTTGTCAACTCCCAGCGCTATATCAGCTGACTGTTCATCTATCGATGTTAGCACTGCGATG
>CADAHD010000237.1 GCA_902787595.1 uncultured Lachnospiraceae bacterium | reverse complement strand
TCACGATAAGGGCGATCCCAAAGATGTGGGATGCGCATATGCAGAAGCGATCCTTAAAACAGGAGTGGATTATGCCGGGGTACTGGAACCGTATCTGTATGAGAATATAGACAGCGCATTTCCGAATCTTGACGGGGAGTATGCGCCGGTGCTCGATCGTATTAATCTCTTAAAGCCTCAGATACCGCAGGAGTATGTGCAGGAGCTGGAAGGCTTTGCCACGGTATTGTCCGGTGGCTTAAGCGGTATGGCCGCGGATGGAAAGCTAAGTTACTGTCGGTATGGGGTGAAAAGAGTGTGACAGGGGAAAGAATTATCAGCAGGACATTGGACTGGCCGATGGGGAGCACGAATCAGATGTGCACGGCGCAGGCGGTAATACATTTCGTTATGGGGGAAGGCAAAAACAGCTTTACTTCCGTTGCAGTCCTGGGCATGCTTGATGTGCTCACCGGATTGAATGATAAGGGGGTATTTGCGGCTATGCTCGATGCAGGCAGCGGCTATGATTATGTATGCGAAGGAAAGAAGTGCTACAGTTTTGAATTAAGGCGTGCTCTTGAGGACATGGATGATGCCCGCAGCCTGGGAGAGCATATGGTGGAAGAAAGCAAGAATTTTACTTATTCCCATAACATCGTAGTGACTGATAAGAACGACTGCTTTGTGGCAGAGGATTGCGTTGATACATCGGAGTTCGGTACCGGAGTGTCTACACTTCGTGATAAAGATACCCCTCTGTTAGACGGGATCACCTGGGATGATCCGGACAGTCTTTGCGTGGTAAACGCATTTTTATCCGAGGGGGCAGATGATTCTTTTACCATTTCCGGACATAATTATATACCATTTCCGGACATAATTATATACGCTTCTGTAAGTATAACGAGTGGGTGGGTGAGAAGGATAAGCTTTCGGTTTCCGATATAAAGAGTATTGTTACCAGGGAAAGTACACAAAGAGATTCGGGATGGCAGAATATATATTCATACCTGACTTATCATATCGTCATATATGATTATGCGACGGGTGAGCTGGATATAGCATTTACCGGTCCTGAAGGCGTGGTAGATCATCCTGTATTTACAAAGGTTTCGCACTGAGTTGAAAAAAGTCCGTGGGGATGATATCCTAATTAAGGATCCACTGGGCAGTGGCGCCGGAATGATATGAATACTAGCGGATATTAAGGATAAACAACGGTATGAGCGATGTCCTTATAATTGAAGATGATGATGAACTGCGCGGACTTCTTGCCGACTTTCTGGAAGCCGAGGCATATAAAACAAGCGCTGTAGCTACAGCAGAAGAAGGAATGGCTTTTCTTGAGAGAGAGCCGGTCAGGATAGTATTGCTTGATCTTATGCTTCCGGGAATAGACGGTTTTACTGCATGCAATGCGATAAGAGAACATAAGGATATCCCCATAATCATGATGAGCGCCAGGGATGATGATGAAAGCAAGCTTATGGGATATAAACTTGGCGCAGATGATTATATTGCAAAGCCTGTTTCGGTGGCAGTGCTGACCGCAAAAGTTAAAGCCCTTCTGCATCGGAGCGAGAAGAATACTGCTGCGGGAGAACGCATGACTTGCGGAAGCATCTCGATAGATACCGGGAAAAGGCAGGCATATAAGAACGGTGAAGCCTGTGAGATCAGGGGGAAGATGTATGATCTTCTCCTGTTTATGATGAAAAACAGCGGAAGGCTTTTGCTTAAGGATGAGCTGTATGATGCGGTATGGGGTGATGCTTTTGTTGAACCGTCCACGCTTAATGTTCATATCAGATGGCTGCGTGAGCGCATAGAGGATGATGTGAATGAACCGCGCATTATAAAGACGGTATGGCGCAAAGGCTATATATTTGGTGACGGTAATTGAAGAGTACTGTAAAGATCATCTTATTTATCTCACTTTTTTTTCTGGCAGCTTCGCTGCTTATTTTTCCTGTTATAGATAGGCATTATGATAATGAAAACGGTATGAAGAATATCGTTATCAACCGTATTTCCATAGATGCGCAAAGATCGGCGGATATGGGTGAAAAGTACGAAGCGGATATAGCGAAGCTTCGTGATGAATACGGCAGCCGCCATGTTCCTGACAGAGTGGAATATATAGATATCATGCAGGCCGGCGAAACCGATGAACGGTATATGCAGGAAGTCCCGGCATCTGAAATTATCTGTCCCATAAAAGGGACAGATGGAGAACTTAGCGGTTTTCTTAAGATCACATATCTGTCAGGAGATCGAAAGTTTACTATGGTCATGGTGGCAGTGATAATTCTGGCATCTTACATCATATCTGCGACTGTGATCATTGTGCTGTATCGATTGATGGTAAAACCTTTTAATGAGCTATCCGAATATCCTGAAAAAATAGCAAAGGGCAGGCTTGCAGACGGTATGCCGCAGAACAGCTCCGGACTCTTTAAAAAGTATATCTGGGGTATGAACATGCTCAATGATGAGATGAGTCTTAAGGATAAGAATATAAACGCCATGGAAAAGGAAAAGCAGACGATGATCATCTCAATAGCTCATGGGATAAAAACGCCGCTTTCAAATATTAAACTATATGCGGAAGCTATAGAAAGAGGCATATATCACGATAATAAAATACCGGATGAGAAAGATGCCGATACGGCCGCCAAGATAAAGACAAATGTAGAAAAAGTAGAACTGCTCGTAAAAGAGATCATGCAAAGCAGCGCCGATGCCGTCAGCACTCATACACAGGTAATAAGCACTTTCTATCTGAAAGAACTGATGGATATTGTAAAAGCGGAATACTGCGGACGCATGGAACTTCTGCATATACCTTTTGAAACCGTATGCGAAAACGATCCGCTTATATGCAGCGATAAGGACGGTTTGTTTAAAATAATATCCCAGCTTTTGGATAACGCCGTGAAATACGGTTCGGGTCTGGGGATAAGCCTGCATATGGGAAGACAGGATGAGGATGTTATAATAAGCGTTAAAAACAGGGGAAATGCAATTTCGGAAGAGGAAACGGCATATGTATTCAAAAGCTTCTGGCGCGGATCTAACGCCAAAGGTAAAGAAGGCCAGGGCATAGGATTATATGTATCCAAAAAGATCGCGGAAAAACTGGGCGGGGATATATTTATGAAAGCCGATGCCGTGCAGGATACGACAGAGGTTACACTGATAGTGCCGGTGGATGTAAATAATTGAAGAAACGGTGAACGGAATACAGTCACTGAAAAAACGGTGTAGGAATGTGAGGAAAATATGTCTGCCGGTCCTCATTGATCATAGGAGAAGAGTATAAGTGAAGATAGAAGAATACGGAAATAAGTCGGCTGAACTGGTATTGATACAGCCGGTTGATGAACATGATATAACAGGCATTGATCTTGAGCTTGAAGAAATAAAAAGATCAACTGACAGGGACTTTTGCCTGTGGGCAGTAAGGATAGAAGACTGGAACAGGGAACTGTCGCCGTGGGAGGCCCCCGCGGTATTCGGAAAGAACGGATTCGGGAGCGGAGCCGAGGAGACGCTTAAGGAAATACTTAAGTTTTGCGATGATAAAAACAGGACATATGTGATAGGCGGATATTCGCTTGCAGGAATGTTTGCGCTTTGGGCTGCATGGCAGACGGATGTCTTTGATGCTGTTGCGGCAGCATCTCCGTCAGTATGGTTTCCCGGCTTTGCCGATCATATTAAGGGGCGTGAGGCAGGCTGTAAAAGGATATACTTAAGTCTGGGAGACAGAGAAGAAAAGACAAAGAATCCTGTCATGGCGACGGTTGGTGATCGTATCCGCGCGCTGTATGACGATCTGGGATCGAAAGGCAGGGATTGCATATTGGAATGGAACCCGGGAAACCATTTTACGGATCCCGCAAAAAGAACTGCCAAAGCCTTTGCGTGGGTTATTAACAGGGAAGAAAGTAAGAGGGCAGCGTCAAAACTGATATCTTTTCCGCATGGGTTTTCTACCAGATTCGGCGGCGTCAGTACGGGGATATTTGAGTCGCTTAATCTGGGCATGAATCGCGGAGACGATGCGGAATGCGTAAAGGAGAATTATAAGAGATTTTTCTGTGCGTGCGGGATCGAATGTGAAAGCTTTGTCTGCGGCAGGCAGGTGCACGGAAATATTGTTATGATCGTTGACAGTAAGGATGCAGCAAAACCATACGGATACGATCAGTTATTTGAGGCTGACGGATATGTTACGAATATGCCCAATGTTCCGCTGGTCGTTTTTACTGCGGACTGCATACCTCTTCTGCTGGCTGATGAAAAAAACAGAGTGGTTGCATCGGTGCATTCCGGCTGGCGTGGAACAGTTCTGGATATTGAGAGACAGGCTATAGAGAAGATGGTGAGTCTGGGAGCTGAAACCGCAAATATCAAAGCCTGCATCGGGCCGGCGATAGGCAGGTGCTGTTTTGAAGTGGGCGCAGAAGTTATTGAAGCGGTAAATGGATTATTGAATGAAGATGCTTCGGATCTGTATACATTAAAAGAAAACGGAAAGTATATGCTGGATCTTAAGATGGTCGTCAAAAGATGCTTAATGCGCAGCGGATTAAAAGAGGAAAACATTGAGATCATTGATGAATGTACCATGTGCATGCCGGATAAATACTGGTCACACAGATATACCGGGGGCGAACGCGGCAGTCAGGCAGCGGTGATCATGCTGCCCGGAGTATAAGGGGACTGAAATGAAAACAGGATTTTTTAGGTTTAAATCAAAACATGATAGGAGTTCACTGCGGGAACAGATACCTTTTGATCCGGAAACCCAGTACGCAGTGATACGCAGTTCTATCTGCACAGGGGAAAAACTTGCCGGTTTTAAGGATAAAGCGGGGGGACATTTTACGGAAGTAATGCTTATAAGATCACCGGAGGATGAGAAGGAATTCCGTGAGATCTACGGACTTGATGAAGTAAAAACAGAGTATTGAGATTTTCAAAGGAGG
>CADAHD010000236.1 GCA_902787595.1 uncultured Lachnospiraceae bacterium | reverse complement strand
GAGAAATACAATATCGGCGGGCATAACGAAAAGCAGAATATAGAGATAATACATATCATCCTGGACACCCTGAGGGAGATCCTTCCCGATGATGATCCCAGGAAAGAAAATGTAAAAGAGGATCTCATCACCTTTGTAACGGACAGAAAGGGGCATGACAGGCGCTACGCCATTGCTCCCGACAAGATCAAAAAGGAGCTGTCCTGGGAACCCGAGACCGCCTTTAAGGACGGGATCAGAAAGACTGTGGAATGGGCCGCGGCTTATGTCAGCGGCGCAGATGTTGACAGGGTTTGCGCAGAGCAGATCAAAGAATATCTTGAAATTGTTTAAAAAAAGTACTTGAATTATCCGGTGCGCAGTGTTATCATTCTCACATCTTCAGGAGAGATCCTGTCGGAGCGCTGTAATTAGCCACAGCGTCATAGGGTTATATCACCCTGCGGATCGTTCGCGATCCTATATCCTGTTTTAATATCATATTTTTTATGGAGGGCGTTTTATAGGACTCATACTGTTTTTGTAACTGTTAATATGATCTTGTCAGCAGGAAAAGAAAATAGGTGTTGACAAAATCGAACAAATGTTTTACATTATGTAAAGCGAACTAATGTTCGTAAGAGAAAAGGAGAATCAAAAATGGGAGAGACAATGGTAAGAGAAGAAAAATTAAAAGCATTGGAAGCTGCTATATCACAGGTTGAAAAGCAGTTTGGCAAGGGGGCTGTCATGAAGCTGGGAGATCCCGCTTCAAAGATGAATGTAGAAACCATTCCCACAGGATCATTGAGTCTTGATATAGCGCTTGGCCTGGGTGGAATTCCCAAGGGCCGCGTAATAGAGATATACGGACCTGAATCATCAGGTAAGACCACGGTTACTCTGCACATGATAGCGGAGGTACAGAAGAGAGGCGGCATTGCAGGCTTTATAGATGCAGAGCATGCGCTTGACCCTGTATATGCTGCCAATATAGGCGTTGATGTGGATAATCTGTATATCAACCAGCCGGATTACGGTGAACAGGGCCTGGAGATAGCAGAGACCATGGTAAGGTCAGGGGCTATGGATATAGTGGTAGTCGACTCTGTTGCAGCTTTAACACCCAAGGCAGAACTTGACGGCGACATGGGAGATGCTCATGTAGGACTTCAGGCAAGACTTATGTCACAGGCGCTGCGTAAGCTGGCAGGAGCGATAAGCAAGTCAAACTGCACCGTAGTATTTATCAACCAGCTGCGTGAGAAAGTCGGCGTGTTCTATGGAAATCCTCAGGTGACTACCGGTGGTAATGCCCTTAAGTATTACGCATCTGTCCGTATGGAGATCAAGCGCGTTGAGCAGCTTAAGAACGGCGGAGAGTTCATCGGTAACCGCACCAGGGCAAAGATAGTAAAGAACAAGGTGGCTCCTCCCTTTAAGGAGGCAGAGTTCGATATAATGTTCGGACAGGGCATATCTTACGAAGGCGATCTTCTTGATCTTGCTACCGATATAGATGTGATCGTCAAGAGCGGCGCATGGTATTCCTATAACGGTGAAAAGATAGGGCAGGGCCGTGAGAATGCAAAGATCTACCTGCAGGAGCATCCTGAAGTATGCGCCGAAGTGGACCGCAGGGTAAGAGAGCATTACACAGCAAGCTGCAACAGTCATCCCGGGGATTGCAGTCCGTAGCAAGCTGCAACAGTCATCCCAGGCTTGAAGTCCACAGGATGCTGCAATAGTCGTCCCAGGATTGCAGTCCGCAGCAAGCTGCAATAGTCATCCCGGGCTTGAAGTTCACGGGATGCTGCAATAGTCGTCCCGGGGATTGCAGCCCACAGGAAGCGGCAATAATTGTCCCGGGGATTGCAGTCCGCAGCAAGCTGCAACAGTCATCCTGAGGGCTTTAGCCCGAAGGATCTTGATAGAGGTACAGGTAGTGAAAGAAGTAACGGATCTCATCCCTGTCGGTAAAGGCAAAAGCGAGGTCTGGCTGGATGGTGAATTTGCTTTTGTCTTGTACAGGGCTGAACTCAACCGGCTGGATATACATAAGGGCAGTTCCGTAAGCGATGACGAGCTTGAAAGCATATATAAGGATGTTCTCTGTCCCAGGGCATTTAACAGGCTTTTGTATCTTCTGGGAAGCAGGGATATGACGCGCAGGGAACTGGAGGATAAGCTTATAAGCGGTAAATATCCAAAGGAAGCCCGTGATTATGCGCTGGGCCGGATGGAAGAGTACGGCTATGTAAACGACGAATCCTATGCGCGCAGATATATCGAGTGTTATCGCGGACGAAAGAGCATCGGATATATCCGACAGGCACTGATGAAGAAAGGGATATCGCGCGAGCTGATAGCCGAAGCGCTTACGGAGAGCGAGGAGCAGATGCCTGCCAGGGAACAGGAGAGGGAGCTGATAAAGAACCTTCTCGAAAAGCGCAGATACGATCCTCAGGAAGCGGACCGCAAGGAAAAACAGAGGATGTATGCCTACCTCAGCCGCAGGGGATTTAAGGGCGAAGATATATCGGCAGTGATGTTTGACTTGACATAACATTATTGAAAATTTAATAAAGGAGGTGCACCTATGGAATATCTTATAGGCGCAGTGATCGCTGCGGTTGTCACGCTCCTCATTGCCATACCTGTTACTTCAAAAGTTTCTGTTGATAAATATAAGAGGGACGAAGAGGCTAAGATAGGTAACGCTGAGGATAAAGCGAGGACGATCATCGATGAGGCTTTAAAGACTGCTGAAGAGAAGAAGCGTGAGAGCATGATCGAAGTTAAGGAAGAAACGATCAAGGCTAAGAACGAGTTGGACAGAGAGCTTAAAGAGCGCAGAAATGAACAGGCGCGTTCGGAACGCAGGATACAGCAGAAGGAAGAGTCGATAGATAAGAAGACTGAAGCGATCGAGAGAAGGGAACAGAGTCTGGCACAGAGGGAAGACAACCTCAACAAGAAAAGAGAGGAGGTCGAAAAGCTCAGTGCACAGAGATTGCAGGAGCTGGAACGGATCTCAGGGTTATCCTCCGACCAGGCAAAGGAGTATTTACTGAAATCCGTTGAGGAAGAGGTAAAGCACGAGACCGCCATGAAGATCAAAGAGGCGGAGATCCGAGCAAAGGAAGAGGCCGATAAGAAGGCCAGAGAGTGTGTGGTAACAGCTATTCAGAGATGCGCTGCAGACCACGTATCCGAAACTACCATTTCGGTAGTGCAATTGCCCAGTGATGAGATGAAGGGAAGGATCATCGGACGTGAAGGCCGCAATATCCGTACATTGGAGACAATGACCGGAGTTGAGCTGATCGTAGATGATACCCCTGAAGCTGTTGTGCTTTCTGCATTTGATCCGGTGCGCCGTGAGGTTGCAAGGATCGCTCTTGAGCGTCTTATCGTGGATGGACGTATCCATCCCGCGCGCATCGAGGAGATGGTTGATAAAGCCCGCAAGGAAGTCGACAACATCATGAAGGAAGAGGGCGAAGCAGCATTACTTGAATGTGGCGTTCATGGTCTTAATCCGGAGCTCACCAAACTTATCGGACGTCTTAAATTCAGAACCAGTTTTGGACAGAATGCACTTACTCATTCGATTGAAGTATCTCAGCTTGCAGGACATCTTGCTTCAGAGCTGGGACTTGATGCCAGAGCTGCCAGACGCGCAGGCATACTGCACGATATAGGCAAGGCCATCGACCACGATATGGAAGGTTCGCATGTTCAGCTGGGAACAGAATTGTGCCGTAAGTATAAAGAATCTCCCGTGGTCATTAATGCGGTGGAAGCTCACCATGGTGATGTGGAGCCTCAGTCAATGGTCGCTTGTCTGGTTCAGGCAGCAGATGCTATCTCGGCAGCAAGGCCGGGGGCAAGGCGCGATACACTTGGTACTTATACCAATCGTCTGTCGCAGCTTGAAGAGATAACCAATTCCTTTAAGGGAGTGGAAAGATCCTTTGCTATACAGGCCGGCAGGGAAGTCAGGGTCATGGTTGTACCGGAACAGGTATCAGATGACGATATGGTCATTCTGGCCAGGGATATATCCAGGAAAGTTGAGGATGAAATGCAGTATCCCGGCATGATCAAGGTCAATGTGATCCGTGAATCAAGAGTTGTAGATTACGCAAAATGATAATTAAACAGCCGTGTGGCGATTGCCATGCGGCTGTTTTTATATGCATATGCAGTTGCATAGGGCGAAAGGATTTATCCCGGGTTAAGTCCCGTAAGACGAAAGAGTCTATCCCGGGTTAAGTCCCGTAAGACGAAAGAGTCTATCCCGGGTTGAGCCCCGTGAAAAGCAGAGAAAAAGAAAAACCGTGGAATTCCTTCCACGGTCTCTTGTGCGGGAAAAGGGACTTGAACCCTCACGAAAATACATTCACTAGATCCTTAGTCTAGCCTGTCTGCCAATTCCAGCATTCCCGCAAACAAAAAGTATATTAGCAGATTCGATGGAGCTTGTCAAATGTTTTTTTGTAAATCTCAAATATTTTTTGGCACTAAAATTATAACTGTTATATCAATGAGAAATATGTTAAAATAAATCGTTATGTCAGAGACGAGGATACTGCTCACGGGAGGCGTGGGTGAATATGAGGAAAAGAAGTCCAGATTCATAGCGACTCTCCGGCCTGTTAACAGTCCGGAAGAGGCGGCATCCTTTATTGACGAGATGAAAAAGAAATACTGGGATGCCAGGCATAATTGCAGCGCCTGTGTTATAGGAAAAAACAATGAATACAGCCGCTGTTCCGATGACGGGGAACCGTCGGGCACTGCTGGCAGGCCGATGCTGGAGGTACTGACGGGCGCTGAGGTGCATAATGCTGCCGTGGTGGTAACGCGCTACTTCGGCGGAGTGCTGCTGGGCACGGGCGGTCTGGTAAGGGCATATACAAAAGCCGTACAGGAAGGGATCGCCAACAGTATACTGGCTACAGAGAGGGAAGGGGAGCGCCTTCTGCTGGCCATGGAGTATCCGGATGTTGACAGGGTGCTCAATCATCTAAAAAATGCAGGCCAGAACATAGATAAGTCGGATTATGGGGCGGATGTCACGATGGAAGTGATATGCGCCGTTGAAAAGAAAGAAGCCCTTAAGAAAGCTCTCACTGAGCTGACTGCCGGACGCATATATATCGAAGAACTGGGAAACTGCACCTTTCTGGATACGGATGCGGCATCGTGATCCTGAAACTGCAGACATACAGCCCGTTATTCTGAGTGGAACAGAGAAACTTTGGAAAGATGGAAGATTTTGAAGAACTGTACGAACTGATAGAGACAAAGCAATATACGCGTCTGCGCCAGGAGCTGGCAGAAATGAACGACGCAGATATAGCTGCATTCCTGGAGCATATGGACGATGAGCAGATGCTTAAGATTTTCCGCATCCTGCCCAAATCCATGGCTGCGGATGTTTTCTCGTACCTTGAGATCGATAATCAGTCCTCCATTATCACTTCACTGTCTGAAAAAGATGCGGCCAACATCATCGATAACCTGATGGCCGATGATGCTACCGACCTTATTGAGGAAATGCCAGCCAATGTGGTAAAGAAACTGCTGGCAAACGCAAGCCCCGATACCAGACGCGATATAAACCATCTGCTGCGTTATCCGGAGGATTCCGCGGGTTCGGTCATGACCGTGGAGTATGTGGATCTTAATGAGGATCTTACGGTAAAGCAGGCCATAGAACGGATACGAAACATAGGCATAGATTCAGAAACGATAAATATCTGTTATGTGCTGGACAGCACCCGTAAGCTTAAAGGAACGGTAGCTCTGCGTTATCTGCTGCTTTCTAAAGATGATGACATCATAGGCGAGATAATGCACGAGAATGTCGTAAGCATCAATACGCTGATGGACCAGGAGGAAGTGGCCCGGACATTCCAGAAGTACGACTTTACATCCATGCCCGTAGTTGATAACGAAGACAGGCTGGTAGGTATAATCACCGTCGATGACGTTGTGGATATTATGGAAGAAGAGGCCACAGAGGATATGGAAAAGATGGCCGCTATCGTTCCTTCCGATAAGCCGTATATGAGGACCAGTGTATTTGAGATATGGGGCAAGCGCATGCCCTGGCTGCTTCTGCTGATGATAAGCGCCACGTTTACGGGAAGCATAATATCCGGATTTGAGGATGCGCTGGGCTCTCTGCCGGTTCTGGTGGCTTATATACCCATGCTGATGGATACCGGTGGTAATGCAGGAGGTCAGGCTTCAGTGACTGTTATCCGTGGTCTTTCGCTTAATGAAATAGGCTTTTCGGATGTGCTTAAGGTGGTCTGGAAAGAATTCCGCGTAGCCGTTCTTTGCGGACTTTCCCTGGCGGCAGCCAACTTCATCAAGTTGCTGGTATTTGACAGAGTGAGCGTGATGGTGGCGCTGGTAGTATGCACGACCCTGCTTTCCGCTGTACTTATGGCCAAGTTGGTTGGCTGTACGCTCCCTATGCTGGCAAAGAAGCTGGGCTTTGACCCTGCCGTAATGGCAAGCCCGTTTATAACAACGATAGTCGACGCGCTTTCACTGCTGGTATACTTTGCAATAGCTACGAGAGTGCTGCATATAGGTTGACCGCCCCTGCATCAGTTAGTCTGAGAAGTACCGCTGCATCAGTGAGCCTAAGGAGCCCCCTCTGTCGGTCATTCTGAGGAGCGCAGCGACGAAGAATCTTGAAAGAGTAAATT
>CADAHD010000235.1 GCA_902787595.1 uncultured Lachnospiraceae bacterium | reverse complement strand
ATAGAGAAGGAAACCGCGGAGCATCCGAAGGAGACGGAATACCTTAAGGACGCAAAGAAGTGGGGCCTGTCCGATTCGACGATCTCCAAGCTCTGGGGCTGCAGCGAAGATGAAGTATATGAGCTGCGCATAAAGGAAGGCATAGCGCCGAGCTATAAAATGATAGACAGCTGTGCAAGCGAGTTTGACAGTTACATTCCGTACTTCTATTCGACCTATTCGGATCAGAACGAATCGGTGGTGACGGATAAAAAGAAAGTTATCGTATTAGGTTCCGGCCCTATACGTATAGGCCAGGGCGTTGAGTTTGATTACTCCACCGTGCATGCGGTGAATGCGATACGCGAGATGGGCTATGAAGCCATAGTCATCAATAACAATCCGGAGACCGTATCAACAGATTACACCACCGCGGATAAGCTGTATTTTGAGCCGCTTACCTGCGAAGATGTGATGAACATAGTTAATCTTGAAAAGCCCGAAGGCGTTATAGCTACGCTGGGTGGCCAGACTGCAGTTAATCTGGCGGATCCCTTAAGCAAGAGAGGCGTAAAGATAATCGGTACCGACAGGGCTGCAATAGATAAGGCTGAAGACCGCGACGCCTTTGATGCGGTGATACATGAGATAGGCATACCCAATCCCAAGGGTGAGGCAGTAACGGATATTGAGAGCGGCGTGGAAGCTGCTGCGCGTATAGGTTATCCTGTACTTGTACGTCCTTCATTTGTGCTGGGCGGACGTGCGATGGAGATAGTAGCGAATGAAAAGATGCTGCGCCACTATCTTAAGAACGCCGTGGAAGTGGACCGCGACAAGCCCGTGCTTATTGATAAATATATCGTGGGTAAAGAGGTTGAGGTGGATGCTATATGCGACGGAGAGCGTGTATTCCTGCCGGGTATAATGGAACTGGTCGAGCGTACAGGCGTGCACTCCGGCGACAGCACCAGCGTATATCCGCCTTTCTCGATATCGGATAAAGTAAAGCAGACCATACTTGAATATACTACAAAGCTGGGTCTTGCCATAGGCATAAGAGGTTTGTTTAACATCCAGTTTATCGTGGATAAGGATGACAGCGTATATGTTATCGAGGTTAATCCCAGAGCATCAAGAAGCGTGCCGTTCCTGTCGAAATCAACAGGCATTAATCTGGTGCATATAGCTACAAGGGTTATGCTGGGACACAGCTTAAAAGAGCAGGGCTATGCTGATCCGATGCTCAAGGAAAAAGAGCGCTGGTACGTAAAGACTCCTGCGTTCTCCTTTGCGAAACTTTCCGGCATGGATTCGTATCTTTCACCTGAGATGAAATCCACGGGCGAAGCGATAGGCTATGATACGAGCCTCAACAGGGCCCTTTATAAGGCTCTGCAGGCCTCCGGGATCAAGATGAAGGATTACGGTACCGTGATCTTTACACTGGCTGATGAGGACAAGGAAGAGGCCTTACCGCTGGTTAAGCGTTTCTACGACATGGGCTTCAACATCGAGGCTACCGTGGGTACCGGCGTATTCCTTAAGGAGCATGGCATACGCACTCGTATACGCGGAAAGCTTTCCGACGGCAGCCAGGAGATACTTGAATCCATACGTGCAGGTTACGTTAGTTATGTCATAAATACGCGTGCGATACTTTCGGGTATCCATTATGAGGACGGCGTTGCTATCCGCCGCTGCGCAGTACAGAACGGCGTTACGATGTTCACATCCCTTGATACAGTGCGCATTCTTCTTGATGTACTGGAAGAGGCAGCACCCAGGATATCAATAATATAAGGGCGATTTATTGGACAGTAAAAATTTTTTTAAAAAATGTATTGACATGAAAAGAACATAGGTGTATAGTGGCAAATGTAAAGCGAAGGAGCTATTGCGAAAGCAGTGGCTCCTTTCTCTTTGTGTGTGTAGTGGGTGCGACGGCGCAGGATGAGTTTTCATTCTGCGCCGTTTGCGCTCGTAAGGAAAAGGAACGATGAAAGCTAAAACATGATCATGCATCGTACCGGTCCTTCATCACACGAAATAAAAAAGAGGAGGAAAAATACTATGAGTGAAGAGGTTAACAGTTTGGTATTTGGTATATGGTTTCTGGCAGGAGCAGCATTGGTGTTCTGGATGCAGGCCGGATTCGCAATGGTGGAGACAGGTTTTGCAAGAGCAAAGAATTCAGGTAACATCCTGATGAAGAACCTGATGGACTTCTGTATCGGTACAGTAACATTTATTCTGATCGGTTTTGGCCTGTTCCTTGGTGAGGATATTTTGGGCTTTATCGGAAAGCCGGGCTTTGATGTGTTTACGGCATACGAAAGCTTTGACTGGTCCAACTTCGTATTCAACCTGGTGTTCTGTGCAACCACAGCAACCATCGTATCCGGTGCAATGGCAGAGCGTACAAAGTTCTTAAGCTACTGCGTATATTCAGCTATCATATCCGGTCTGATCTATCCCATTGAAGCACACTGGACCTGGGGCGGCGGCTGGCTTGCACAGATGGGATTCCACGATTTCGCAGGTTCCAACTGCATACACATGGTCGGCGGTATCTGCGCTCTGATCGGTGCAAAGATGGTTGGTCCCCGTATCGGTAAGTTCATCAAAGATAAGGACGGAAAGATCACTAAGGTAAATGCTTTCCCCGGACATAACCTTCCTATCGGCGCACTTGGCGTATTCATTCTCTGGCTTGGCTGGTACGGTTTCAACGGTGCGGCAGCAGTTACATTAGAGGAGCTGGGAAGCATCTTCGTAACCACCACCATAGCACCCGCTATCGCTACTGTAGTATGTATGATCTTTACCTGGATCAAATACGGCAAGCCTGATGTCAGTATGTGTCTTAACGCATCACTTGCAGGTCTGGTTGCCATAACGGCTCCCTGTGATGTATGCGACGCCTTCGGTGCTATCATAATAGGTGCTGTAGCAGGTCTGCTGGTAGTATTCGGTGTATGGTTCCTTGATAACAAAGCTCATATCGATGATCCCGTCGGTGCAGTTGCAGTACATATGATGAACGGTATCTGGGGTACTTTATCAGTAGGTCTCTTTGCAACCGATACCGCACCTGCATTTGCAAGAGGATACGGCGACGGTCTTGCATTCGGTGCAAACCAGATAGCAGGCAAGGGCCTCTTCTATGGCGGCGGATTTGAACTTCTTGGAATACAGGCAGTAGGTATGCTTACCACTGCAGCATGGACCACTATAACGATCATAATCACCTTCAGCATCATCAAGGCAATCTTCGGACTGAGAGTAAGTGAAGAAGAAGAGATCACCGGTCTGGATGCAACTGAGCACGGTCTTGCAAGCGCATATTCAGGATTCGCTATCATGGATGTAGCAGGCAGCATGACCATGGATGTAAACGAAAACACTAACCTGGGCAGCGACAGTTATGAAGAAGCAAGCGAAGCAAAACGCAAAGCTTCTGTACAGGTTGTAAAGGCACCGGAAGTAGAGGATACGGGAATCTACAAGGTGGTAATAGTTGCAAAGATGTCACGTTACGAGCATCTGAAGAAAGTAATGAACGATCTGGGCGTTACGGGCATGACGGTTACCAACGTTATGGGCTGTGGTATCCAGAAGGGTGCCGGCGAAAGGTACAGAGGTGTTGAGGTCGATGCAACATTGCTTCCTAAGGTTAAAGTAGAAGTAGTCGTTAGTGCGATCCCTGTTGACCATGTAGTCGATGCAGCAAAGAAAGCACTTTATACCGGACATATCGGTGATGGCAAGATCTTCGTTTACAATGTTAACAGAGTTGTGAAGATCAGAACAGGTGAGGAAGGCTACGACGCACTGCAGGATGTTGAGTAAGATTTTATAACAGCATAGAATAAAGATTCTTCGCTTCGCTCAGAATGACACAGGGGGTGCTCAGAATGACAGAGAGGGCACTCAGAATGACAGAGAGCATTCAGAATGACAAAGCCTGTCATCCCAAGCGTAGCGAAGGATCTTATTTTTCGGAATATGGCAGGAGAAGGATTCCGATCTGCCGAGATACGTTTATCACGGACTAACGGCGCTGCAGCACAGAGGACAGGAGGCTGCGGGCATAGCCATCAATGAGGACCGTGTGATACGCTATCATAAGGGACTTGGCCTGGTGCATGAGGTCTTTGACGAAAATGAACTGGCACAGCTGGGAAAGGGAAATATCGCAGTGGGACATGTGAGATATTCCACCAGTGGCAGCAACAGTGTTATCAATGCGCAGCCCATGGTTGTTAAGCATGTCAAAGGACAGCTTGCCCTGTGTCATAACGGAAATCTCACCAATTCCTATGAACTGAGACGCAGCCTAGAGCTTTCCGGATGTATATTCCAGACTACCAGCGATACTGAGGTCATATCCTATCTGATAACCAGAAACAGGCTTAATACACCTTCCATAGAAGCCGCTGTTGGAAAGACCATGGATGAGCTTAAAGGTGCATATTCACTGGTGATGATGTCACCTGCTAAATTACTGGGCTGCAGGGACCCGCACGGGCTGCGGCCTTTATGTATGGGAAAGACAGATGACGGCGCTTATGTGCTGGCTTCCGAAAGCTGCGCCCTTGATGCGGTGGGAGCAGTGCTGATCAGGGAACTGGAGCCCGGAGAGATAGTTATAATAGATAAGGACGGCGTACGCAGCATAAAGGATCACTGCGCTAAAAAGTCCCACAGTCTGTGCGTGTTTGAGTATATCTATTTTGCAAGACCCGATTCAACGATAGAGGGAGTGAGCGTACATGAGGCGAGGCGCAGGGCCGGAGCATTCCTGGCAGAGGAACATCCCTGCGATGCGGATATGGTTATGGGAGTTCCGGATTCAGGCTTGGATGCGGCTATGGGATATGCGGAGGCTA
>CADAHD010000234.1 GCA_902787595.1 uncultured Lachnospiraceae bacterium | reverse complement strand
ATGTATAAAAAGGGCTTGAAGTTTACATAACAATAATATATAATAATCTGCTGAAGGCGGATGAGCCAATATGAAGAAAGGGATGGAAAGATGGAAAGGAAGAAGTCGAATTATTTAAGCAGGTATGGTATTGCTTTCATGCTGGTTGCTGTGCTGTTTTTTGCCATGCAGCTTTTTGCTCATGCAACAGATGATGAAGCTACAACAGGCACGGCTACCGTAAAGGCCGGCAAGCAGAATGTTAATGTGCGCGCCACCGCAGTTGACGGTACCAGCGTTGCACATGTTACAGGCGGTGACAGTTTCACTGTACAGGGCAAGGTAAACGGAAGCGATAACTATGTCTGGTATGAGATAAGCGGTACAGCAGGCGGCACCACCATTCACGGATATATCCGCGAGGATATGGTAGATGTTACCTGGGATGAGCCCGAAAGCAGCGATGACAGCGGTGAGGCGGATGCGCCCAGCGATACGCCTGCAGAAGGCGGCGGAGATCAGACACCCGAACCTGCAGCTACTATGGGAAGCATACTGGCTATGGATCCTCCCGTGGGCGAGGATGGAAATGTGTCAGCTCCCAATCTGCCGGCAGGTTTTGAGGAGACCCGCATCAGGGTAGGTGACAGAGAAGTACAGGCATGGGAAAAGGATGATACCTTCTATATCTTTTATGCGAATTCACCGTCCGGCAATGTTGGCTGGTTCTTATATGATTCAGCAGAAGGAAGGTGGGTACGTTATATAGATTTCCTTCTTGAGACCGGCGCTCCCGCAGCAGAAGCAAAGACCGGCGGCGGAGCAAGCAAGGGCGTAGTCATAGCGCTGATCATTCTGGTTGTTATACTGGCGCTTACCAGCGCATTTATGGGATACAAGCTTTTTGCAGGCAAGGATTATGCTGACGACGATGATGACGATGATGATGAGGATTATCGTCCCCGCAGGCAGAATAATACCAGACCTTCCGGTCAGACCGGAACGTCTCAGCAGCGTCCCGTACAGTCCAGACCTCAGAACGGCAGTCAGAGACCTGTAAACGGTTCAAGACCCCAGCAGCCCGGCGGTCAGAGACCTGTAGGCGGTCCCAGACCCCAGAACCCCGGTCAGACACCCGTGCGCCGTCAGAGCCAGCCCGGAGCACCGGTAAACCGCCGTCCCGTACAGGGCAGCGGAGCAGCAAGACCTCAGGGCGTACGCCAGAGCAGACCTGTTGATGATGACGATGATGAATAAAAAATAATCTTGACATGAACAGCCCTTGGTGTTATACTTCTGTTATAACACCAAGGGTTTTTTTGTATTTGGAGGATATAATGGCAGAGGAAGCATTCAGCATTTGCATAGATTTTGACAGTGAAGAAGCATACTATATGCAGGTAAGAAATCAGATAATAACTCAGATCGCCTGCGGTAAGCTTATGAAAGGTGATTCGCTCCCTTCGGTTAGGCAGCTGGCATCTGATATAGGCATAAATATGCACACGGTTAATAAGGCATATTCCCTTCTGCGCCAGGAAGGCTATCTTAAGATAGACCGCCGCAGCGGAGCAAGGGTTGAAGTAGAATACAGGAAGGGCAGTGATGATAAGGAGATAAGCGAGGATCTGGGACTTCTGGTTGCCAGGGCGCGCTGCAAGGGAATATCAGCAGAGACCCTTCACAGACTGATAGATGAACAATACGAGAAGGTGAAGTAAGACATGCCTGAAGGATTCACCTCAAAAGCAAACAGTGCGCTGGAACTTGCAGATATGATATCAAAGGAAATGCACGCCGGTTATACCGGGACAGAGCATATACTGGCCGGTATCATACGTGAAGGCACCGGAGTCGGCGCGGCTATCCTTAAGGAAAGCAGGATATATGAAAGCCGTATAATAGAGCTTATGCGCGAGACCATATCGCCTGCGGGAGGCAGCACCACTCTTCTTAAAGAGCGTCATGATTATTCCGCAAAAGCTGCGGAAGTCATCCGCAGGGCGCCACAGATAGCAAAAGAAACGGGAGCGGCTGAAGCCGGCACGGAGCATCTGTTGCTGGCTATTTTTGCTGTCTCGGATTGCGTGGCGCTGCGTCTGCTGAGTGCCTGCAGTCTGGACATCAATCGTTTTTATAAAGATGTAATACGCTTTATGGGCAGCGACTGCGCGCCTTATGTGAAGAAGGTATTAAAGGCAGGCAACCGCCGCGGAGCCCGTCAGGAAAACAATGAGATGCTTTCGCAGTTTGGAAAGGATCTTACGGCGCTTGCGCGTGAAGGAAAACTGGATCCGGTCATAGGCAGGGCGGAGGAGATAACGCGCGTTATTCAGATATTGAGCCGCAGGACAAAGAATAATCCCTGTCTTGTGGGAGAGCCCGGCGTAGGAAAGACAGCTATAGTAGAGGGCATAGCAAATGCCATAGCTGCGGGTGAAGTGCCCGATACCGTAAAGAATAAACGCCTTATCACCATGGATCTTTCGGGCATGGTGGCGGGCAGCCGTTACAGGGGCGAGTTTGAGGAACGCTTAAAGCGCCTGATGAACGAAGTTATCGAAAGCGGAGATGTAATATTATTTCTGGATGAGATACATACCGTTATCGGTGCCGGCGGCGCAGAAGGTTCCATAGATGCTTCAAACATCTTGAAGCCTGCGCTTGCAAGGGGAGAGATACATCTGATAGGCGCAACCACGGTTACGGAGTATCGTAAATATTTTTCGAAAGATGCGGCGCTTGAGAGGCGTTTTCAGCCTGTCAGCGTAGAGGAGCCTACCATAGAGGAGGCTATAGAGATACTTAAGGGCGTGGCTCCGCGCTACGAGGAGCATCATGGCGTTAAGATACTGCCTGAAGCACTGGAAGCCGCTGTCAGGCTTTCGGAGCGTTATATCAACGACAGATATCTGCCCGATAAGGCTATAGATCTTATTGATGAAGCTGCTTCGGCAAAAAAGATACGCGGCATGTCTGTGCCTGAAAAGGTAAGAGAGCTGCAGGAAGAGATAAGCAAAAAGGAAGACCAGATAGAGCGTTCCATTAAGATAGAGGCATTCCTGCAGGCAGGAGAGCTCAGACAGGCTCAGGAACAGTTAAAGAAAAAGCTGGCTAAAGCCATAGCGGATGCAGAAAAAAAGAACAAAGGCAGGGCCGATACGGTGGATGAGAATGCCATCGCCGAAGCTGTAAGCCTTTGGACCAAGATACCCTTAAAGAAACTTGCAGAAAAGGAAAGCGAGCGGCTTCTTAAGCTGGAAGATCAGCTCCATAAGCGCGTTGTTGGCCAGGAAGAGGCTGTCAGCGCGGTATCACGCGCCATCAGACGCGGCAGGATAGGTCTGCAGGATCCCAAACGCCCCATTGGTTCGTTTTTGTTCCTTGGACCTACGGGTGTGGGAAAAACAGAGCTTTCAAAGGCTCTGGCCGAGCTGGTATTCGGATCCGAAAATGCCCTTATCAGGGTTGATATGTCCGAATATATGGAGCAGCATTCGGTATCTAAGATGATAGGATCGCCTCCCGGTTACGTGGGCTACGAGGAAGGCGGGCAGTTATCGGAAAAGGTAAGACGCAATCCTTATTCCGTGATACTGTTTGATGAGATAGAAAAAGCCCATCCCGATGTATTCAATATACTGCTGCAGGTGCTGGATGACGGACATATAACCGATGCACAGGGCAGGAAGGTATCATTTAAGAATACCATATTGATAATGACCAGCAATGCAGGCGCCCAGCGCATAATATCTCCGAAGAATCTTGGCTTCACGGCAAAGTCCGATGAGAAAAAAGATTACGAGCATATGCGCGAGAACGTGATGGATGAAGTGAGGAAGATCTTCAAACCCGAATTCATCAACCGTATTGATGAGATACAGGTATTCCATCCGTTGACAAAGGCTGATCTTAAGCGTATCATAGGCATCTTATCAAAGGATCTTTCAGACAGATGCCGTGACCAGATGGATATCAGGCTCAGCATCAGCCAGAGTTTAAAGGGTTATCTTATAGAAGATCATACGGATCTTAAGATGGGGGCGCGTCCTTTAAAAAGAGCAATACAGACGCAAGTGGAAGACCCGCTGGCAGAGGAACTTCTGGCCGGCAGAGTGTTGCCGGGAGACGAGATAAGCGCTACCCGGAAGGACGGAAAGACCGTATTTGTAAAGAAGAATAAAGTTGATAAGTTAAAATAATAAACGGAGGAAAAAAAC